>JAIEOJ010000193.1 GCA_019750575.1 Rhodocyclaceae bacterium
GCACCCCTGCGCGCCAAGGTGCGCCTGACGATCATGGACAAGGAAGCCTCCAAGCCCACGGTCAAGGAAGTGAAGGAGCAGGAAGTCTACATGGGGGAAATTCCCCTGATGACAGTTACCGGTTCCTTCGTCATCAACGGCACCGAGCGCGTCATCGTTTCACAGCTGCACCGTTCGCCGGGCGTGTTTTTCGAACACGACCGCGGCAAGACCCATTCCTCCGGCAAGCTCCTGTTTTCGGCGCGGATCATTCCGTACCGCGGTTCGTGGCTGGATTTCGAGTACGACGCCAAGGACTATCTGTATTTCCGCGTCGACCGTCGCCGCAAAATGCCGGTGACGATCCTGCTGAAGGCGCTGGGCTACACGTCGGAACAGATACTCAAGGAATTTTTCGTATTCGACACCTTCCATATCTCGAAGGGTGGCGTCGAGTTCGAACTGAAGCCGGAGCGCATGCGCGGTGAAACCGCACGCTTTGACATCACCGCCAAGGGCGGCAAGCTGATCGTCGCCAAGGACAAGCGGATCACCGTCAAGCACGTGCGCGACATGGAAGCCGCCGGCCTGAAGCGCCTGGACGTGCCCGAGGATTTCCTGATCGGCCGCGCGCTGGCCTGCAACGTGATCGACAAGTCCACCGGTGAACTGGTGGCCAGTGCCAATGACGAGATCACCGAAGAGGTGCTGATCAAGCTGCGCGAGGCCGGTGTCGACAGCGTCGAGACCATCTACACCAACGATCTCGACCAGGGTCCGTACATTTCACAGACCCTGCGCATCGACGAAACCGCCGACCAGCTGGCGGCGCAGGTCGCGATTTACCGCATGATGCGTCCCGGCGAACCACCGACCGAAGACGCGGTGAAAACCCTGTTCAACGGCCTGTTCTTCTCGGCAGACCGTTACGACCTGTCGGCTGTGGGCCGGATGAAATTCAACCGCCGTGTCGGCCGTTCCGAACTGACGGGCGCCAGCACGCTGTCTCCGGACGACATCGTTGCGGTGATCCGGATTCTGGTGGAACTTCGCAACGGCAAGGGCGAAATCGACGACATCGATCACCTCGGCAACCGCCGTGTGCGTTCGGTGGGCGAACTGGCGGAAAACCAGTTCCGCGCCGGCCTGGTGCGCGTCGAGCGCGCAGTGCGCGAGCGTCTGTCGCAGGCGGAATCCGACAATCTGATGCCGCATGACCTGATCAACGCCAAGCCGGTGTCGGCGGCGATCCGCGAATTCTTCGGCTCTTCGCAGCTGTCGCAGTTCATGGACCAGACCAATCCGCTGTCGGAAATCACCCACAAGCGCCGCGTTTCAGCGCTCGGACCGGGCGGCCTGACGCGCGAACGCGCCGGCTTCGAGGTGCGTGACGTGCATCCGACGCATTACGGCCGCGTGTGTCCGATCGAGACGCCGGAAGGCCCGAACATCGGCCTGATCAATTCGCTGGCGATTTATGCACGGACCAACGAATACGGCTTCCTCGAGACGCCTTATCGCCTGGTCAAGGACGGCAAGGTCAGCGACGAGATTCACTACCTGTCGGCGATTGAAGAAGGCAAGTTCGTGATTGCCCAGGCCAACGCCGCGCTCGATAAAAACGGCAAATTTGCCGACGAGCTGGTGTCCTGCCGTCATCACAACGAATTCGCGCTGTCGGCGCCGGATCGCATCGAGTACATGGACGTGGCGCCGGCACAGGCCGTGTCGGTGGCTGCATCGTTGATCCCGTTCCTTGAGCACGACGACGCCAACCGTGCCTTGATGGGTTCGAACATGCAACGCCAGGCGGTGCCCTGCCTGCGCGCTGAAAAGCCGCTGGTCGGCACCGGACTTGAGCGCACCGTGGCGGTGGACTCGGGCACGGCGGTGCAGGCGCGTCGCGGCGGCGTGGTCGATTACATCGACGCGGGCCGTATCGTGGTGCGCGTGAACGACGATGAAACCTCCGCCGGTGAGGTCGGCGTGGACATCTACAACCTGGTGAAATACCAGCGGTCCAACCAAAATACGAATATCAATCAGCGGCCGCTGGTCAAGGTGGGCGATCATATCGCCCGCGGCGACGTGGTGGCCGACGGCGCCTCGACCGACATGGGCGAACTGGCGCTGGGACAGAACATGCTGGTCGCGTTCATGCCCTGGAACGGTTACAACTTCGAAGACTCGATCCTGATTTCGGAGCGCGTGGTGGCCGACGACCGTTTCACTTCGATACATATCGAAGAACTGTCGGTTGTGGCGCGCGATACCAAACTCGGACCCGAGGAGATCACCCGCGATATTTCGAACCTGTCGGAGTCGCAACTGGGTCACCTCGATGAGTCGGGCATCATCCACATCGGCGCAGAAGTCGAGGCGGGTGACGTGCTGGTCGGCAAGGTGACGCCGAAGGGCGAAACCCAGTTGACGCCGGAAGAGAAACTGCTGCGCGCGATTTTCGGTGAAAAAGCCTCGGACGTGAAAGACACCAGCCTGCGCGTGCCCTCGGGCATGTCGGGTACGGTGATCGACGTGCAGGTGTTCACCCGCGAAGGCATCGAGCGCGACAAGCGCGCGCAGCAGATCATCGACGACGAGCTGAAGCGTTACAAGAAAGACCTGGGCGACCAGTTGCGTATTGTCGAGAATGACGCCTTCGAACGTCTGGAGCGTCTGCTGACCGGCAAGACCGCGAATGGCGGTCCGAAAAAACTGGCCAAGGGCACCAAGATAACCAAGGCCTATCTGGGCGAGGTCGAGCGCCACAGCTGGTTCGACATCCGTCTGGCGAACGAGGAATCGGCCGCGCAGATGGAGCAGATCAAGGAAAGCCTGGCGCAGACCAAACTGCAGTTCGACAAGGCCTACGACGAGAAGAAGAAAAAGCTCACCAGCGGCGATGAACTGCCGCCGGGCGTGCAGAAAATGGTCAAGGTCTATCTGGCGGTGAAACGCCAGCTGCAGCCGGGCGACAAGATGGCGGGCCGCCACGGCAACAAGGGCGTGATTTCCAAGATCACCCCGATCGAGGACATGCCGCACATGGCCGACGGCACACCGGTCGACATCGTGTTGAATCCGCTGGGCGTGCCGTCGCGGATGAACGTCGGCCAGATCCTGGAAACCCATCTGGGCTGGGCGGCCAAGGGCCTCGGCATCCGCATCGGCGAGATGCTGAAGGCGCAGGCCAAGGCGGGCGAGGTGCGCAAGATGCTGGAGAAGGTCTACAACACCAACGGCAAGCCGGTTGATCTGGACAAGCTGAAGGATGAGGAAATCATCGAGCTGGCGACCAATCTGCGCAATGGCGTGCCTTTCGCCACCCCGGTGTTCGACGGCGCGAACGAGGCCGAGATCAAGCAGATGCTGGATCTGGCCTACCCTTCGGATGACCCGCACACCAAGAAACTTGGTTTTACCCCAAGCAAAACGCAGGTCACGCTGTACGACGGCCGCACCGGTGACGCTTTCGAGCGCCCGGTCACCGTCGGCTACATGCACATGCTGAAGTTGCATCACCTGGTCGATGACAAGATGCACGCGCGTTCCACCGGGCCGTACAGTCTGGTTACGCAGCAGCCTCTCGGCGGCAAGGCGCAGTTCGGCGGCCAGCGTTTCGGCGAGATGGAGGTGTGGGCGCTGGAAGCTTACGGCGCAGCCTATGTGCTGCAGGAGATGCTCACGGTGAAGTCGGATGACACCGAGGGCCGGCGCAAGGTCTACGAGTCCATCGTCAAGGGTGACCATCGCATCGAGGCCGGCATGCCGGAATCGTTCAACGTGCTGGTCAAGGAAATCCGCTCGCTGGCGATCGACATCGACCTCGATCACAACCGTTACTGATCTACTGAACTACTGAAGAGAGTCCGGCGGGCGCAGCAGATTTTCCTGCCGAAAGCGCAGTACAGACAGATTACTAGTAGGAGTTTGCGATGAAAGCACTGCTTGATTTGTTCAAACAGGTTACGCAGGAAGAGGAATTTGACGCGATCAAGATCGGGCTTGCCTCGCCCGAGAAGATCCGTTCTTGGTCGTACGGTGAAGTCAAGAAGCCGGAGACCATCAACTACCGCACGTTCAAACCGGAACGCGACGGCCTCTTCTGCGCCAAGATTTTTGGCCCGACCAAAGACTACGAGTGCCTGTGTGGCAAGTACAAGCGGCTGAAACACCGCGGCGTAATCTGCGAAAAATGCGGTGTCGAGGTGACGTTGTCGAAAGTGCGTCGCGAACGCATGGGCCACATCGAGCTGGCCAGCCCGGTTGCGCACATCTGGTTCCTCAAATCGCTGCCGTCGCGCCTGGGCATGGTGCTCGACATGACCTTGCGCGATATCGAACGCGTGCTGTATTTCGAAGCCTACGTGGTCACCGATCCCGGCATGACCCCGCTCAAACGCTGCCAGCTGATGACCGAAGAGGATTACCTGGCGAAGGTCGAGGAATTCGGCGACGATTTCAGCGCCGCCATGGGTGCCGAGGGCGTGCGTTCGCTGCTGCGCAGCCTGGACCTGAATCACGAGGTCGAAACGCTGCGTACCGATCTCGAGGCCACGAGTTCCGAAACCAAGATCAAGAAAATCTCCAAACGCCTGAAAGTGCTGGAGGCGTTCCAGAAGTCCGGCATCAAGCCCGACTGGATGGTGCTGGAAGTGCTGCCGGTGCTGCCGCCGGAACTGCGTCCGCTGGTGCCGCTGGATGGCGGCCGTTTCGCGACCTCCGATCTGAACGACCTGTATCGCCGCGTCATCAACCGCAACAACCGGCTGAAGCGGCTGCTCGAGCTGAAGGCGCCCGAAATCATCGTGCGCAACGAGAAGCGCATGCTGCAGGAGGCGGTTGATTCGCTGCTCGACAACGGCCGTCGTGGCAAGGCGATGACCGGTGCCAACAAGCGCCCGCTGAAGTCGCTGGCCGACATGATCAAGGGCAAGGGCGGCCGTTTCCGCCAGAACTTGCTGGGCAAACGCGTCGACTACTCGGGCCGTTCGGTCATCGTGGTCGGTCCGCAGCTGAAACTGCACCAGTGCGGTCTGCCGAAGAAAATGGCGTTGGAGCTGTTCAAGCCCTACATTTTCAACAAGCTCGAAGTCATGGGCCTGGCGACGACCATCAAGGCCGCCAAGCGCATGGTGGAGAGCGAAGAGCCGATCGTCTGGGACATCCTCGAAGAGGTGATCCGCGAACATCCGGTGATGCTCAACCGCGCCCCTACGCTGCACCGTCTGGGTATCCAGGCCTTTGAGCCGGTGCTGATCGAGGGCAAAGCGATCCAGCTGCATCCGCTGGTCTGCGCGGCCTTCAACGCCGACTTCGACGGTGACCAGATGGCTGTCCACGTGCCGTTGTCGCTGGAGGCGCAGATGGAAGCGCGCACGCTGATGCTGTCATCAAACAACGTGCTGTCGCCGGCGAACGGCGACCCGATCATCGTGCCGTCGCAGGACATCGTGCTGGGTCTTTACTACACAACGCGCGAAAAACAGGGCGCCCGTGGCGAGGACTCGCACTTCATCAACGTGTCCGAAGTCTCCCGCGCCTACGAAACCGGCCAGGTCGAGATCAATGCGCGCATCCATGTGCGGATCAAGGAGACCGAAGTCGCCGAAGACGGCACCAAACGCGAGAAGCTGACGCGTTACCAGACTACGGTCGGCCGTGCCCTGCTGTCGGAAATACTGCCGCACGGACTGCCGTTTGAAGTCATCAACAAAGCATTGAAGAAGAAGGAAATTTCGAAAATCATCAACGCCAGTTTCCGGCGTTGTGGCTTGCGCGAGACGGTGATTTTCGCCGACAAGTTGATGTACAACGGTTTCTCCATGGCGACGCGCGCCGGTCTGTCGATCGCCGTGAACGACATGCTGGTGCCGGTGCAGAAGGACCATATCATCGGCGAGGCGGAAAAGGAAGTTCAGGAAATCGAGAAGCAGTACACCTCGGGCCTGGTGACCCAGGGCGAGCGCTACAACAAGGTGGTCGACATCTGGGGCCGCGCCGGCGACCTGGTCGCGAAGGCGATGATGGACCAACTCGGGGTAGAGCCTGTAGTCGAATGGGAGCCGAAGTCGCGTGAATGGCGTCCCCGCCTCGACAAGAAGGGCAATCCGGTGATGCAGGAGTCCTTCAACTCGATCTACATGATGGCTGACTCGGGTGCGCGCGGTTCCGCCGCACAGATTCGCCAGCTGGCCGGCATGCGCGGCCTGATGGCCAAGCCTGACGGCTCGATCATTGAGACGCCGATCACCGCGAATTTCCGCGAAGGTCTGAACGTGCTGCAGTACTTCATTTCGACGCACGGTGCGCGCAAGGGCCTGGCGGATACCGCGTTGAAGACTGCCAACTCCGGCTATCTGACGCGTCGTCTCGTCGACGTCACCCAGGATCTGGTGGTGACCGAAGACGATTGCGGCACGGACAACGGCGTGGTCATGAAGGCGCTGGTTGAAGGCGGCGAGGTGGTGGAAAGCCTGCGTGAACGCATCCTCGGTCGGGTTGCCGTGGCTGACGTCGTCAACGCAGAAACCGGCGCCACGCTGTATCCGGCCAACACGCTGCTCGACGAGGAAGTTGTCGACGCCATCGAGGCGGCTGGGATTGATGAGGTTAAAGTGCGCACGCCGCTGACCTGTGCAACCCGTTACGGCCTGTGCACGCGCTGCTATGGCCGTGATCTCGGTCGTGGCGCCGTGGTCAACATCGGTGAAGCGGTGGGCGTCATTGCAGCGCAATCCATCGGCGAACCCGGCACGCAGCTGACCATGCGTACTTTCCACATCGGCGGTGCGGCTTCACGTACTGCTGTGATCAGCCAGGTGGAAGGCAAGTCGGCAGGCGTGGTGCGTTATTCGGCGGGCATGCGTTATGTTTCCAACACGCGCGGTGAACTGGTCGCGATTTCGCGCAACGGTGAAATCATGATTCACGACGAAGCCAATCGCGAGCGCGAGCGTCACAAGGTGCCTTACGGTGCCCTGCTTGCAGTGCGCGACGGTCAGACCGTCAAGCCCGGCCATGTGCTGGCGACCTGGGATCCGCATACCCGGCCGATCATTACCGAGTACGCCGGCCGCATCAAGTTCGAGAACGTCGAAGAAGGCGTCACGGTCGCGAAGCAGATCGACGACGTCACCGGACTCTCGACCCTGGTGGTGGTTGATCCGAAGCGGCGCGGCAGCGCGCAGGCCAAGGGTTTGCGCCCGCAGGTCAAGCTGCTCGATGCCAACGGCCAGGAAATCAAGCTGGCGGGTTCCGACCAATTGGTAAACATCACCTTCCAGATCGGTTGCATCATCACGGTGCGCGACGGGCAGGATGTGGGCGTGGGCGAGGTGCTGGCGCGGATTCCGCAGGAAACTTCCAAGACGCGCGACATCACCGGCGGTTTGCCGCGGGTTGCCGAGCTGTTCGAGGCACGTTCGCCGAAAGATGCCGGCATGCTGGCCGAAGTCACCGGCACGGTGTCGTTCGGCAAGGACACCAAGGGCAAACAGCGTCTGGTCATCACCGACCTTGAAGGCGCGGCCCACGAGTTCCTGATCGCCAAGGACAAACACGTCATGGCGCATGACGGGCAGGTGGTGAACCGTGGAGAGAGCATCGTCGATGGCCCGGCCGATCCGCATGACATCCTGCGCCTGCTGGGCGTGGAAGCGCTGGCGCGTTACATCTGCAATGAAGTGCAGGACGTTTACCGTCTGCAGGGCGTGAAGATCAATGACAAGCACATCGAAGTCATCGTGCGCCAGATGCTGCGCCGGGTACTCATTGTCGATGCCGGCGATACCCGCTTCATCACCGGTGAACAGGTCGAGCGCGCCGAGTTGCTGGCGGAGAACGAGCGTGTCGAGGCCGAAGGCAAGCGGGCGGCTCAGTACGAGCATGTATTGCTGGGCATCACCAAGGCTTCATTGTCCACGGATTCCTTCATTTCGGCGGCGTCCTTCCAGGAAACCACCAGGGTGCTGACCGAGGCGGCGATCATGGGCAAACGCGATGAATTGCGCGGCCTCAAGGAAAACGTCATTGTCGGCCGCCTGATCCCGGCGGGTACCGGCCTGGCCTACCATCGGGTGCGCCGCAAGCAGGCAGCCCAGGCCGAACTGGAGCAGGCCGCTGCGGCTGCCGAAGCGGCCGCGGTCAGTGCTGAAGGTGAGGAGCAGGTGGCTTGACAGTGGCTGCCCGACCCCATAAAATCGATAGTCTTTTTTGGGCCCCGTGCGTCCTGACGCTACGCACAGCGCCCCAGCGGTAAAAACCCGGGACGGTGGAAACGCCGTCCCCGCGTTTTTTGGGGCGGTGGCTGGGCGTTGTTTCAGCGGTTCGGGCGATAATCCCAGAATAACCAAGCAATCGTCGTAACTTACTGAGAAACAAGGAAAAATGCCGACCGTAAACCAATTGGTGCGTAAACCCCGGCGTGCACCGCGCACAAAAAGCAAAGTGCCGGCGCTGGCGGGCAGTCCGCAAAAACGCGGTGTGTGCACCCGCGTCTACACGACGACCCCGAAAAAGCCGAATTCGGCGTTGCGCAAGGTTGCCAAAGTGCGGCTGACCAACGGCTTTGAAGTAATTGGTTATATCGGTGGTGAAGGTCACAACCTGCAGGAGCACTCGGTGGTGCTGATTCGCGGCGGCAGGGTCAAGGACTTGCCGGGCGTGCGTTATCACATCGTGCGCGGCAGTCTGGACACCGCCGGCGTCAAGGATCGCAAGCAGTCGCGTTCCAAATACGGCGCGAAACGCGCCAAAGCCGCTTGATAGGGGATTAGGGACATGCCACGTCGCAGAGAAGTGCCGAAACGCGAAGTTCTGCCGGATCCAAAGTTCGCCAGTTCCGACGTTTCCAAATTCATCAACGTGCTGATGACCAGCGGCAAGAAATCGGTCGCTGAACGGATCATGTACGGTGCGCTGGAGCAGATCAGCAAGAAAAGCGGCAAGGACGCGCTTGAAGTCTTCAATCTGGCGGTCAACAACGTCAAGCCGATGGTTGAAGTCAAGAGCCGTCGAGTTGGCGGTGCGAACTATCAGGTGCCAGTGGAAGTGCGTTCGGTGCGCCGGATGGCTCTGGCCATGCGCTGGTTGCGCGATGCTGCACGCGGCCGCGGTGAAAAATCAATGGGTGCGCGTCTGGCGGGTGAGCTGGTGGAAGCTGCGGAAGGCCGCGGCGGCGCAATGAAGAAACGTGAAGAAGTGCACCGTATGGCGGAAGCCAACAAGGCCTTCTCGCATTACCGGTTTTGACCGGGCTTAAAGGTAAAAGAACGTGCCACGCAAGACTCCAATCGAACGTTACCGGAACATCGGGATCTCTGCCCACATCGATGCGGGCAAGACCACGACGACGGAACGCGTCCTGTTCTACACCGGCGTCAATCACAAAATCGGCGAAGTGCATGATGGCGCTGCGACGATGGACTGGATGGAGCAGGAACAGGAACGCGGCATCACCATAACCTCTGCAGCGACCACCTGTTACTGGCGCGGCATGGGCGCGAACTATCCCGAGCATCGCGTCAACATCATCGATACCCCGGGCCACGTTGACTTTACGATTGAAGTCGAACGCTCCATGCGTGTCCTCGACGGTGCCTGCATGGTGTATTGCGCCGTGGGTGGCGTTCAACCCCAGTCCGAGACCGTATGGCGGCAGGCCAACAAGTACGGCGTGCCCCGGCTGGCGTTCGTCAACAAGATGGATCGTACTGGCGCGAACTTTTTCCGCGTGTACGAGCAGATGAAATCACGCCTCAAGGCCAATCCGGTGCCGATCCAGGTGCCGATCGGCAATGAGGAAAATTTCGTCGGCGTGATTGATCTGGTGAAGATGAAAGCCGTGGTCTGGGATGAGGCATCCCAGGGCATCAAATTCGAATACAAGGATATTCCTGCCGAACTCCAGGACGTTGCTGACGAGTGGCGGGAAAAGATGGTTGAGGTGGCTGCCGAAGCCAACGAGGAACTGATGAACAAGTACCTCGAGGCCGGTGAACTCACCGAAGATGAATTGAAGGACGGCCTGCGTCGGCGCACGATCGCGGGTGAAATTGTGCCGATGCTGTGCGGCTCCGCGTTCAAGAACAAGGGTGTGCAGGCGATGCTGGACGCGGTTATCGATTACCTGCCGTCACCGGTTGATATTCCGCCGGTCAAGGGCATCCTGGACAACGAGCAGGAAGGTTCGCGCAAGCCGGATGACACCGAGGCATTCTCCGCACTCGCCTTCAAGATCATGACTGATCCGTTTGTCGGCCAGCTTACATTCATCCGCGTTTATTCCGGCTCATTGAATTCAGGCGATACGATTTACAACGCCATCAAGCAGCGCAAAGAGCGCATCGGGCGTATTTTGCTGATGCACGCCAACCAGCGCGAAGAGATCAAGGAAATTTTTGCGGGCGACATCGCCGCGGCCGTCGGCCTCAAGGATGTGGTGACCGGCGATACGTTGTGTGATCCGACGAAAATTATCACGCTGGAACGGATGGTTTTCCCGGAGCCGGTGATCCACGTTGCCGTCGAACCGAAGACCAAGGCTGACCAGGAAAAAATGGGTTTGGCGCTCAATCGTCTCGCACAGGAAGACCCGTCTTTCCGGGTGCGTACTGACGAAGAGTCCGGCCAGACCATTATTTCAGGGATGGGCGAGTTACATCTCGAGATCATTGTCGACCGCATGAAGCGCGAGTTCAGCGTCGAAGCGAACGTCGGTGCACCGCAGGTGGCTTATCGGGAAACGATTCGCAAACCATGCGACAAGGTTGAAGGCAAGTTCGTCAAGCAGTCGGGTGGTCGCGGCCAGTATGGCCACGTCTGGCTCAAGGTCGAACCGAACGAAACCGGCAAGGGCTACGAATTCGTCGATGCCATCAAGGGCGGCTCGGTACCCCGCGAATACATTCCGGCAGTGCAGAAAGGCATACTGGAGGCGCTTCCCTCCGGCGTGCTTGCGGGCTTTCCGGTGGTCGACGTCAAGGTCACCCTGTTTGATGGTTCGTACCACGAGGTGGATTCGAACGAGAACGCGTTCAAGATGGCCGGTCTGATGGCTTTCAAGGAAGGCCTGCGTCGCGCCAACCCGTCGTTGCTGGAGCCGATCATGGCGGTCGAAGTGGAGACCCCGGAAGACTTTATGGGCAATGTCGTGGGCGATCTTAATTCGCGGCGCGGCGTGATCCAGGGCATGGATGACATTCCTGGCGGCGGCAAGACGGTGAAGGCGGAAGTGCCGCTGAAAGAGATGTTCGGCTATTCCACCACACTGCGCTCCCTGTCACAGGGCCGCGCGACTTACACGATGGAATTCAAGCACTATTCGGAAGCGCCGCGGAATATCGCCGACGAAATCATCAATAAACAATCCGGCAAAGACGAAAAGAAATAAAGGAACATCATCATGGCCAAGGGTAAATTTGAGCGGACGAAGCCGCACGTGAACGTGGGGACGATCGGACACGTGGATCACGGCAAGAC
>JAIEOJ010000083.1 GCA_019750575.1 Rhodocyclaceae bacterium
GGCACCGGTCTCATGATCGCGGCCTGGGAAGGCAATCTGCCGATGATGGAGCTGTTCGTGCAGCGTGGCGCCCGCCTCGATGCAGTGAACAAGAATGGCGAACAGGCCCTGCAACTGGCCGCCTACAAGGGGCATTTCGAGGCGGTCAAATGGCTGCTTGATCGCGGCGCGCCGCTGGAGCGGCGCGGCAACGAATGGGGCGCGCTCCACTATGCCGCCTTCAACGGCCATCGCGAACTTGCGCAATACCTGATCAGCCGTGGCGCCAACGTCAATGCGCGAGCGCCCAATCTGGCCACCTCCCTGATGCTGGCGGCGCGTGAGGGGCGCGAAAGCATTGCAGAAGATCTGGTCAAGGCGGGTGCTGATCCCAGTCTGACCAATGACCTGGGTGAAACCCCCCTGGTCTGGGCCATGCGTCACGGCAATGTGAGCATTGCCAAGCTGGTGAGCTCGCCCGAGGCCTTTGCCAATGCGGTGCGCAATCCGGTGGCGCAGACCAGCCCCCCGATGCGTTCGGTGGCTGCCCCGCAGCAGATCGAGGATCTGTTGCGCCGCATCCGTCAGGCCGAGGGGCAGAACCTGCCGACCGCCGGCCTGCGCAAGCAGCTGGCCACGGCACTGGTACGCCAGCGCGAGGAAATCAAGCGCGCCATGGCCGATGCCGAGCGGCAGAAGGTCGGCGAGGTCAAGGCCATCGTCATCACCGCGCAGCGCAAGGGAGGCGGGGAAAAGGCCGAGGTCGTCTACAGCGCCCAGTCGCCTGCGCCCGTCTCCGCGGCTCCGCCGGCACTGGCGCCGGCTGCGGCTACGACCGCGGGCAAGCCCGACAATATCCAGCTGCTGCTGGCCCGCATCCGCGCCGCCAAGGCGCGCGGCGAACCCACCGACGAGCTGCGCAAGCAGCTGATGGACGCGGTCTCCGGCTACCGCGAGTAGCCTACCGAACCGCCCGGCGTTCTGTCGGGCGGGCATTTATCGAGTGCAATTGAAATCCGCAGCCTGAATTCAATATTATCAATGGCATAGAAATAGTAGTGCATTCTCCGTAGCGCGGTGTAATGCAGCTGAGCTTGCTGAGCTCGACCGTTTGGGGATTGTGTCGATCATGCTGACCGGTGATAACCAGGCAACGGCGACGGCCATTGCCGCCCAGGCCGGTATCAAGGAGGCGCGCGGCAACCTATTGCCTGAAGACAAGCTACAGACAATCAAGGCAATGCAGGTCCAGTACGGTGCGGTTGCTATGACCGGAGACGGCATCAATGATGCGCCGGCTCTGGCTCAAGCGGATATTGGTGTCGCCATGGGGGCTGCTGGGACTGATACGGCAATGGAAGCTGCAGACCTCGTTGTGATGAACGATGACTTGCGGCGTATTCCGGAAGCAGTACGCCTCTCCAAGAAAACCCATTTCGTGCTCTGGCAGAACATCACGATCGCTCTGGGTATCAAGGCAGTGTTCTTCTTCTGGGCCCTGTTCGGTGACGCGACCATGTGGATGGCTGTCTTTGCCGATATGGGTGCCAGCCTCATTGTTGTCGTGAACGGACTGCGTCTGCTGCGGGCGAAGTCAGAGCCTGCCAAGGCCTGATTTCACCGATTCAGTGTTGGTGGGCTGAATGGCATTGCCCTTGAAATGCCTGTAGAGGAAAGGTGTATGGAGATGAAGCTTGCAGAATTTCTGATGGTGCTTGGCTTGGCCACTTCGCCATCATTGGTACATGCCCATGGGCCGGCAGAGCCCAAGTACGGCGGTATTGTTCAAGAAGTAAAGGAAGTCCAATACGAACTGACACATAAGAATGGCATCGTCACCATTTATGTGAATGACCACAACGGTAAGAAGACGTCGACTGAGGGAATGAGTGGAACCTTGATCGTGATGAATGACTCTGAGAAGCAGGAGGTCGTGCTTCAGCCTGGTAAGGATAACGACCTGATTGCCCAAGGGCCGGCGACAGTAAAGAGCGGCTCGAAAATCGGGGCAATTCTGAAGGGCCCCAAGGGAAGTGCGCAAGTTCGTTTTACGGTTAAGTGAGTGTTCGAGAGGGCTCGGCAGCGCCGGGCCCTCTGCATTGGAGGCGTTAATGAAGCAACAGAAGCGTTTCGTAAATTGGTGGGAAAAGACAGTTGAGTACGCATTTGTTCAGAAACATATGGGTGAGCTGGCGCAAGCTATGAATCGCCCCGGAATCTCTAGACACTCCAGAGCCTAAAATATCAGGCAACCAAGGAGTCATCATGAGCAACAAGCGTTACCCGGAAGAATTCAAGATAGAGGCGGTCAAGCAGGTCACGGAGCGAGGCCATGCCGTTGTCGACGTGGCCAGTCGGCTGGGGATTTCCCAGCACAGCCTGTACGAGTGGCTGAAGAAGTATTCGCTGCCGGAGGCGCAGCGCAACGAACAGCGTAGCCAGCAGGAAGAGGTGCGCCGCCTCAAGGCCGAGTTGAAGCGTGTCACCGAGGAGCGCGACATCCTAAAAAAGGCCGCCGCGTTCTTTGCCAACGAGTCACGGTAAGGTACGCGTTCATTGTGGCTCACGAACCCCAGCATGTCATCCGAACGATGTGCCGCGTCATGCGCGTACATCCCAGCGGCTACTACGCCTGGAAGGCCCGCACGGAATCCGAGCGGGTCAAGGACAATCGGCGTCTATTGGGGCTCATCAAGCAATCGTGGTTGGAATCCGGTGGCGTCTATGGCTATCGCAAGATTACGGCCGACCTGCGCGACCTGGGCGAGACCTGCGGCAAACATCGGGTATATCGCCTGATGCGTACGGAAGGCCTCAAGTCCCAGACTGGCTACCGGCGTCGCACTGGCCGCTACGGCAAGCCGGCCGTCATCGCGCCCAATCATCTGCAACAGCAGTTCGATGTACCGGCACCGAACCAGGCCTGGGTCACGGACATTACCTATATCCGTACCCATGAAGGCTGGCTGTATCTGGCCGTGGTTCTCGACCTTTTCTCTCGGCAGGTGATTGGCTGGTCAATGGGCTCACGTATTGACCGCAACCTGGCGATGGATGCCTTGATGATGGCGGTCTGGCGCAGAAACCCAGAGCAGGAGGTCATCGTGCATTCGGACCAGGGCAGCCAGTTCAGCAGCCATGACTGGCAGGCCTTCCTGCAGTCGCACAATCTGGTGGCCAGCATGAGCCGGCGCGGCAACTGCCACGACAACGCCGTGGCAGAGAGCTTCTTCCAGCTCCTGAAGCGTGAGCGCATCAAGCGTCGCATCTATGCTGATCGCAACGAAGCACGGTCAGATGTGTTCGATTACATCGAGATGTTCTACAACCCGAAACGGCGCCATACCTACAGTGGCAACGTTTCTCCGGTACAGTTCGAGCAGCAGTATTTCAACAGGCTGGAAAGTGTCTAGTGAAGCCGGGGCGATTCAAGACATCGGATTGCAGCTTCAGAAATTTTTGGATTCATGGTCATGAAGAGGAAAGCGAGGTCGCTTGAGGCTCGAGCTTTCGCAGTAGCATGTCGCTGGTACTTGTCTGGTGGGAGGCTGCTCAAGAATTAAGCAGCAGCAAAATTCTCCATGAGGATAAGGCATTAAGCAACCTATTCAGCAGTTGTCCACAGCGTTACCCCAAGCTTCTGTGGACAGAGCATCCTGTGATGCTCGTTAGCTTAGAGGGAGGCTGTTGAGCTAGGGGGGGGCATCAAGGAAAAGAGATGACACGTTCCGTCAATTGGTGGGAAAAAACAGTCGAGTACGCATTTGTTCGAGACCATATGAGTGAGCTCGCGAATGCAGTTCCTCTCGACGGGAATCCCGAGCAATGGTGGGGTGACCTCATTACTGAGGAGGAAGGTGAGTTCACCCTGATTGAATTTAAACGAGACATTTCCTCCATAGAGGATGAGATAGGCAAATACTCAAATCTAGGGGCATGTGAAGTTAGTGGCCGAAACCATGTTGAGTTGGTTAGGGCCAAGGCACCTGGCATTTTGCGTATGTCTGCAGCGACCGCCCACATATTTATTCTCGGGGCGGAGGATGAGCTATCGCAAGCCATGAGGCTGAAAATGGCATGGTATTGGGATCCCGGTCGAACTCTCGTGAGTATTCCGGTAAAGGCTCGAATGCCGAAGGCCAAGGGAGAGCACTTTGCGCCCTATGCATTAGCGTTGCGCGCCATTCGACAATCTGCCAACCAATCCTCAAGCTCCGGTGGACTGGTCTGCGTGACCAGAAAAGGGAGGCTGACAGCTGCGATTGACCTTCAAACCTTCCAAGAGGTCGTTCTTCAGCGTGAGAAGGAGTTAACGCTTAGCCAGCGGCAGGCGCCGGCGCATGCTCCCGTTCGGACACTTAAGCGGCCCGGCCAAACGCGCTAGGTGCGGTTGTCAATTATTTGAAACGCCGCAAAAAATTGAAATCCGTATCGAAGTGAAACCGGCGGCAGGATGTAATTGATTGATGTATATAAATATCGAGTATCAAACTCAGCTGCGATCCTCTCAATCTTAATTGCGTTCGACATTTGCGTTGCAGTGCACTTGAAATGCGGGGCAGACGCCTCTATTATTAGCACTCGTCAGCGATGAGTGCTAACAGCCGACCTGCAACACCAGGTCTTACGCGCTCCGCTACGCCACTTTTGTTGTGTCCCAGCCCGGCGCATTGCGCCGTTTACGATAAATATCAAGGAGTTGCTTTATGAAGATTCGTCCTTTGCACGACCGCGTGGTGGTCAAGCGCCTGGAAGAGGAAACCAAGACCGCTTCCGGCATCGTTCTGCCCGACTCGGCCACCGAGAAGCCGGATCAGGGTACGGTGGTCGCCGCCGGCACCGGCAAGATCCTTGAGGACGGCAAGGTCCGTCCGATGGCCGTCAAGGCCGGTGACCGCGTCCTGTTCGGCAAGTACGCCGGCCAGGCCGTCAAGGTCGATGGCGAGGAACTGCTCGTCATGCGTGAAGAAGACATCGTCGGTGTGGTCGAGGCCTGAGCGCCCGATCCCGGATTCAAGTTTTAAGGAGATTCAAACATGGCAGCCAAGCAAGTAATGTTTTCCGATGAAGCCCGTTCCAAGATTGTGAACGGCGTCAACGTCCTGGCCAACGCGGTCAAGGTCACCCTCGGTCCGAAGGGCCGCAACGTCGTACTGGAGCGCTCCTACGGCGCCCCGACCGTGACCAAGGACGGCGTCTCCGTCGCCAAGGAAATCGAACTCAAGGACAAGTTCGAGAACATGGGCGCACAGCTCGTCAAGGAAGTCGCTTCCAAGACCAACGACAACGCCGGTGACGGCACCACCACCGCGACCGTGCTGGCCCAGGCCATCGTGCGCGAAGGCTTCAAGTACGTCGCCGCCGGTTTCAACCCGACCGATCTGAAGCGCGGCATCGACAAGGCTGTCATCGCCATCGTCGAGGAAATCAAGAAGAGCGCGCAGAAGACCACCACCTCCAAGGAGATCGCCCAGGTCGGTTCGATCTCGGCCAACTCCGATGCTGACGTTGGCGAAATCATCGCCAAGGCCATGGACAAGGTCGGCAAGGAAGGCGTGATCACCGTTGAAGAAGGCAAGTCCCTCGAAAACGAACTCGACATCGTCGAAGGCATGCAGTTCGACCGCGGCTACCTGTCGCCCTACTTCATCAACAATCCGGAAAAGCAGATCGCAGCCCTGGACAACCCCTTTGTTCTGCTCTTCGACAAGAAGATCAGCAACATCCGTGACCTGCTGCCCGTGCTGGAGCAAGTCGCCAAGGCCGGCCGTCCGCTGCTGATCATCGCTGAAGATGTCGATGGCGAAGCACTGGCGACCCTGGTGGTCAACAACATCCGCGGCATCCTCAAGACCGTTGCCGTTAAGGCTCCGGGCTTCGGTGATCGTCGCAAGGCCATGCTGGAAGACATTGCCATCCTGACCGGCGGCACCGTGATCGCTGAAGAAGTCGGTCTGACCCTGGAAAAGGCCACCCTGCAAGACCTCGGCCAGGCCAAGCGCGTCGAGATCGGCAAGGAAAACACCACCATCATCGACGGCGCCGGTACCGAAGCCGCGATCCAGGATCGTGTTGCCAACATCCGCACACAGGTCGAAACCGCCACCAGCGACTACGACAAGGAAAAGCTGCAGGAGCGCGTGGCCAAGCTGGCCGGCGGTGTTGCCGTGATCAAGGTCGGCGCTGCCACCGAAGTCGAAATGAAGGAAAAGAAGGCCCGCGTCGAAGACGCGCTGCACGCCACCCGTGCCGCCGTTGAAGAAGGCATCGTTCCTGGCGGCGGCGTGGCGCTGCTGCGTGCCCGTGCTGCGATCAAGGACCTGAAGGGTGACAACCCCGAACAGGACGCCGGCATCAAGATCGTTCTGCGTGCCGTTGAAGAGCCGCTGCGCCAGATCGTCGCCAACGCCGGTGACGAGCCTTCGGTCGTTGTGAACAAGGTGCTCGAAGGTACCGGCAACTACGGTTACAACGCCGCCAACGGCACCTACGGCGACCTGGTTGAACTGGGCGTGCTGGACCCGGCCAAGGTGACCCGTTCGGCGCTGCAAAACGCCGCTTCGGTTGCCGGCCTGATCCTGACCACCGACGCCATGATCGCCGAACTGCCGGAAGACAAGCCCGCAATGCCTGACATGGGCGGCATGGGTGGTATGGGTGGTATGGGCGGCATGATGTAATTGGCGTAGCCAATTACATCTGGAGAGTTCGGAACAGGGAGAACCCAGGTTCTCCCCGTACCCCTCTCCTTCCTGTGCCCAGCTCCGGCTGCACAAAAAGAAACACCCCGCTTCGGCGGGGTGTTTTGCATTGGGGCTCAGCACAACGTAGCTTTTGCGCCGTGCCGCCCCAAGCAAAACGAAGTTTCAGTGCAGGCTAATGCCCGCGTAGCGGGCGTTATGCTGGAGCTAAAAGCGGGACGTTCGTGGAGCGAACATCCGTAAAGGCGGATGCTACGAAGGCCCCCTTAATTTGCGAGCAGCGCAGCTGCGAACCGTAGCCGCCGCTTTTCTCGGGATCCCGCAAGGGGATTCCTTTCAGTCAAGGGGATGGGGGATAGGTCGATCCCTCCAAAACAAAACACCCCGCTATGGCGGGGTGTTTTGTTTTGCGGCCTGCCCTGGCAGAGGCGGCGGCGGGCTGTGGTCGATGGGGAAAAGGCGGCGGGAGCAGGCGACTTCTCAGGTTGCCTGCTCCCGGAGTTGATTAGCCCGATCAGGCAATCTTCCCGAACCGAATGGAGAACAGCAAGGTGAAGTGTACCTAGGCTCGCTTGCGCAAGACTTACGGTTCTTGTGTTTCTGAAATGGGAAACGGCAGGGCAAAACAGGGTTCATTTCGTCTGTTTCGTGGCGGCAGGGCCCGCGAGTCTTGTTATCCTTGCGGCCTATGAGAATTCTTCTGGTGGAAGACGATGCGCTGATTGCGGACGGCCTCGGCACGTCCCTGCGCAAGAACGGCTATGCCGTCGACCATGTCGATAATGGTCTGGATGCCGATACGGCCCTGCTGGGCCAGCCCTACGACTTGCTGATTCTGGATCTGGGCCTGCCGCGCCTGTCCGGCATCGAGGTGCTGCGCCGCCTGCGCAGCCGCAAGTCGCCGCTGCCGGTGCTGGTACTGACGGCACAGGACGGCATTGATGATCGCGTGCGCGGCCTCGACGCCGGCGCCGACGACTACCTGACCAAGCCGTTTGCGCTGCCGGAGCTTGAGGCGCGAGTCCGTGCGCTGACGCGGCGCGGTACCGGCCAGGGCACGCTGATCGAGGTCGGCAATCTGGTCTTCGATCAGGCCGAGCGACTGGTCAGGCTGGACGGCAAGAGTGTGGACCTGTCCTCGCGCGAGCTGGAGCTGCTCGAAGTGATGCTGCTGCGCGCCGGGCGTCTGGTCAGCAAGGAGCATCTGATCGACCATCTCTGTGCCTGGGGCGAAGAGGTCAGCACCAACGCCATCGAGGTCTATGTGCATCGCCTGCGCAAGAAGCTGGAGCCGGGTGGCGTGCGCATCTCGACCATGCGCGGCCTCGGTTACTGTCTGGAAAAGCCGAATGCCGTCTGAGCCGTCGCGGCGCTTGCGCTGGCGCACGGTTTTCGACACCCTGCTGGCCGAGATTCTCGTCTGGCTGCTGATCATCCTGATGATGGGCTGGTCCATCGGCGTGGTCATGATCTACAACGTCACGGGCAAGTTTGCCAACGAACCGTATGACGTTGTGCTTTCCAACAATGTGCAGGCCCTGGCCAATCTGGTCGGCTTCAGCGCCAGCCGCATCACCATCAATCTGCCGCGTGCGGCGCGCGACATCCTGGTGACCGACCCCCAGGACCGCATCTATTTCCAGATCGTTGATCTCAAGGGCACCCTGCTGGTCGGCGATGCCGAGGTGCCCTGGGTGCCGAGTACCGAAAGCCCCGAGTTTGATCGCGTCTTCCTGCGCGATGATGAAATAGACGAGAACGAGGTCAGGGTGGCCTGGCTGTTCAAGCGCATGGCGCCGGATGCGGAGCCTGTCCTGATCCAGGTAGCGGAAACGCGCAACAAGCGCAGCGGCATGGCGGCGCGCATCGTGTCTTCCGTCATCGTGCCGCAGTTCGCCATCGTGCCCATCGCGGTGCTGCTGATCTATTTCGCCGTCTCGCGCGGCATCACGCCCCTGCATCGCCTGCAGGACGAGCTGCGCGAGCGGCGTCCCAGTGATCTGGCGCCGATCAGCCTGAAGAATATTCCGGCGGAAATCCGCCCGCTGATCGAGGCGCTCAACGACACCATGGCGCGCCTCGACGAGAGCCTGGGCGAACAGCGGCGTTTCGTGGCGGATGCGGCGCACCAGCTCAAGACTCCGCTGACCGGCTTGCGTACCCAGGCCGAGCTGGCGCTGCGAGAAACCTCGCCGGAACGGCTGCAGGCCTGTGTGCGCCAGATGCTGCATGCGGTCGAACGCCTGGCCGACATGACGCAGAAGCTGCTGCTGCTGGCGCGTGCCGAAGCCATGAGCACGCAGAGCGCGCTGCTTGAAACGGTTGATCTGGCGACGCTGGTGCCCGAGGTTGCGCGTGAATGGGGGCCGCAGGCCATGCACAGGGACATCGACATGTCCTTTGCGAATGCCACCTCAAGATGCAAGGTCAGGGGCAATGCCCGCTTGCTGCATGAGCTGTTTGCTAACCTGATCGACAACGCCATCCGTTACACGCCGCAGGGCGGCAGCGTGGCCATCCTTGTGCATCACGACGAAGGCCTGTGCGTCGATATCGATGACAGCGGCATCGGCATTGCGCCGGAGGAGCGCGACAAGGTGTTCGATCGCTTCTATCGCGTCCTCGGCACGCATGCCGATGGCAGCGGGCTGGGACTGTCCATCGTGCGCGAGATCGCCGCGCTGCATCATGTGCAGATCGGCCTGCACGAATCGGCACTGGGCGGCACGCGCGTGCGCATCCGCTTCACGGAAGCCGGCCTCTGAGTAAGTAAGCAGTAAGTTCTCCGACCTAGCATGCACACGGTCCGGAGGTCTCCGGATTTCAGGTTCACCAAAAACAATACCGGAGGAAACAATATGGCCGAAACCAACAACGGCGCGATGACCAAGGAGGAACGCAAGGTCATCTTCGCCTCGTCGCTGGGTACCGTATTCGAGTGGTACGACTTCTATCTCTACGGCTCGCTCGCGGCCATCATCAGCAAGCAGTTCTTCTCCGGCGTCAATGAAACCGCCGCCTTCATCTTCGCGCTGCTGGCCTTTGCCGCCGGCTTTGCGGTGCGCCCCTTCGGCGCCATCATCTTCGGTCGCCTCGGCGACATGATCGGCCGCAAGTACACCTTCCTCGTCACCATCCTCATCATGGGCATGTCCACGGCCATCGTCGGCATCCTGCCCAACTACGAGGCGATCGGCGTCGCGGCGCCCATCATCCTGATCGTGCTGCGCCTGCTGCAGGGCCTTGCGCTCGGCGGCGAATACGGCGGTGCTGCCACCTATGTGGCCGAGCACGCGCCGCACGGCAAGCGCGGCCTGTTCACCAGCTGGATCCAGACCACCGCCACGCTGGGCCTGTTCATGTCCCTGCTGGTCATCCTCGCCTGCCGCGAATTGCTGGGCAAGGACTTCGAAGTGTGGGGCTGGCGCATTCCCTTCCTGATTTCGATTCTGCTGCTGGTGATTTCGGTCTATATCCGCATGCAGTTGAACGAGTCGCCGATCTTCCTGCGCATGAAGGAGGAGGGCAAGTCGTCCAAGGCCCCGCTGACCGAGTCCTTCGCCCGCTGGGACAACCTCAAGATCGTGATCATGTCGCTGCTCGGCGGTACCGCCGGCCAGGCCGTGGTCTGGTACACCGGCCAGTTCTATGCGCTCTTCTTCCTGGTGCAGACGCTCAAGGTGGATGCGCAGACGGCCAATCTGCTGATCGCCGGCTCGCTGATCATCGGTACGCCCTTCTTCGTGGTCTGCGGCGCGCTGTCCGACAAGATCGGCCGCAAGCCCATCATCATGGCCGGCTGCATCATCGCGGCGTTGACCTATTTCCCGATCTTCAAGGGCCTGACGCACTTTGCCAACCCCGATCTGGAAGCGGCACAGAAGAACTCACCCGTGACCGTGATCGCCGATCCGGACAGCTGTTCCTTCCAGTTCAACCCGGTGGGCACGGCCAAGTTCGTCACTTCCTGTGACATCGCCAAGTCCTTCCTCGCCAAGAACAGCGTGAACTACGCCAACGTTGCCGCACCCGCCGGTACGGTGGCCAGCATTCACATCGGCGACGTTGTGATCAACTCCTTCGAGGGCAAGGATCTGTCCAAGGATGAGTTGAAGAAGCAGACCGACGAGTTCGGCAAGGCGGCATCCGCTGCGGTCAAGGCCGCCGGTTATCCGCCCAAGGCCGATCCGGACAAGATCAACAAGCCCATGGTGCTGGTGCTGCTGACCATCCTCGTGATCTACGTGACCATGGTGTACGGTCCGATCGCGGCCTGGCTGGTCGAGCTGTTCCCGACCCGCATCCGCTACACCTCGATGTCCCTGCCGTACCACATCGGCAACGGCTGGTTTGGCGGCTTCCTGCCGACTACCGCCTTCGCCATGGTGGCCGCGACCGGCGACATCTACTACGGTCTCTGGTACCCGATCATCGTGGCCCTGATGACCGCAGTGCTCGGCATCTTCTTCCTGCCGGAAACCAAGGACCGGGATATTCACCACATCTGACCCGCAAGTCATTGACGGCGCAGTCATTGCGCCGTCAATGCAGGATTTTCTGCAAAATAGCCCGGCCCGCACCTTGTGATCCGACCGCATCTCGGCTATACTGCGCAGCCTCTTTGGCCGGTTAGCTCAGTTGGTAGAGCAGCGGATTGAAAATCCGCGTGTCCTTGGTTCGATTCCGAGACCGGCCACCAGATTCAAGCAAAACGCCAACCTTCGGGTTGGCGTTTTGCTTTTGTACGTCGGTTTTACGCAAACTTACGCGGCGTGCTTTTGCAGCGGCCTGAATTCGGATCGTTTCATGTCATAATGAGAACGATTTCTATTTGCCGATCTGCGCCGCGGCCCCGTG
>JAIEOJ010000275.1 GCA_019750575.1 Rhodocyclaceae bacterium
TGATTCTGGTGCGACTGCAGCATCGCGCCCGGATGGAAGGCGGTGATCTGGTTGTCGTCGACGTCGGTGGTGATGAAGGCCTGTGCGGTGAAGCTGCCGGGCACGTTGCGCACATGGGCGGCATCAAGGCCGAGCTGCTTCAAGCGATGCATGTAGGGCGCGTGGTCGTCGCCGATGGTCGCCATGATCAGCGGGTCGCCGCCGAGCAGCTTGAGGTTGTAGGCGATGTTGCCGGCGCAACCGCCGAATTCGCGGCGCATCTCGGGCACATAGAAGCACACATTCAGGATGTGGATCTGGTCCGGCAGGATGTGGTTCTTGAAGCTGTCCTGGAACACCAGGATGCTGTCGTAGGCGAGAGATCCGCAAATCAGGGTTTTCATCATTGAGTTCTTGGGGGATACAAAGAAAAAGGCCGCACCGCGTGCGCGGCGCGACCTTGGGTTTGCTGCTTACTTCAGAACAGCCAGGGCGGCGTCGTAGTCCGGCTCGTCCTTGATTTCCGGAACCAGCTGGGCGTGCAGCACCTTGTTGCTTTCGTCGAGGACGACAACAGCGCGGGCGGTGAGGCCGGCGAGCGGGCCGTCAGTGATGGCGACGCCGTAGTTCTTGGCGAAGTTGGCATCGCGGAAGCAGGACAGGGCGAACACGTTCTTGATGCCTTCGGTGGTGCAGAAGCGGCCTTGGGCAAACGGCAGGTCACCCGAGATCACCAGCACCTGGGTGTTGTTCAGGGCGGCGGCGGCTTCGTTGAACTTGCGGGTGGAGGTGGCGCAGGTCGGGGTGTCGAGGCTGGGCACAATGTTCAGGACCTTGCGCTTGCCTTCGAAGGCGGCCAGGGTCTTGTCCTTGAGGCTGCCGGCAACCAGGTTGAAGTCAGGGGCGGTCGCGCCGACCTTGGGCAGGTCGCCAGCGACGGTAACGGCATTGCCGCCAAGAGTTACGGTGGACATATCAGTCTCCTTGTTGGGTTGGGATGTTTCTTATGGGTAGAACAGGTAAAGACGGTAGCCCGCGGCCGGCAGCGTGCCGGCATCGAGCAGAAGTTGCACCGCCTGTTCGCCGTTGGCGGCAAAGCCGTCGTCGGCGGACTGGGTGGCGGGCAGGTACTGCTCGGGTGCAATGACTTTGCGCACGATAGGTTTATCTGCGCCATCGGTCAAGGTCAGTTCGAGTTGCGGCCAGGCTTGCGCATGCGGCGCGCGGTTGCGCAGCGTGGCGGTCAGCTCCAGGCCGCCCTTTTTGGCGGGATGCAGGTCAGATGCCTCGATGCTGACCATGTCGGGGTCGCTGGGCAGCTCAACGATGCAGCCCGCATGCTCGCACAGCATGTCCAGTACGGGACGGACTTGCGGGTATTTGACGGCAAGATCGACGCGGAAGGCCAGCATCAGCTGGGCGATGAGCACCACAAACACCAGGGTTGCCGCAATGGTCCAGGGCCAGCCGACATGCGCTGCGGGCGGGGGGGCGTAGGTGGTCGAGAGCGGTGAGGGTTGCAGCAGGATGTCGTCCCCCGGCGCGGTGTCGGCATCCAGCAGCTGGGTACGCACAGGCGGCTCGGCAGGTGGCACATCAAGCGGCGGCAGGCTGGCAATCAGCTCGCTGGCGGCTGCGGGGATGGCGGCTGGTGCGGGCTCAACTGGCGGCGGTTCGGGTACAGGATCAGATTCTGCAGCCGGCTCGGTAGAGGCTTGTGCCACCGATTCGAGCGGCGGTTCGGCTGCCGGGGTGTGTGACGCAGTGTGTACCGCTGGTGTGGGCGCTGCTTCTGCCTCGACCAGGGAGGGGGCCACGACCACGGCGTCGACCAGATGCTCGATGGCATCGAAGACGTTCTGGCAGCGGCCGCAACGCACCTTGCCGTGGCGCGCCTTGACCTGTTCCGGCGTGACGCGGAAGGTCGTGGTGCAGCCGGGGCAGCGCGTCAGCATCATGGCGCGCTAGTCCTTGCGCATGCCTTCAAGCCGCACCCAGCCATCGTGGGTGGCGCCGACATGCAACGACAGGTAAGGCGCGTAGGCGGCGATGACTTCGTCGGCCTGCGAGGCGAGCACACCTGACAGCACGATGTACCCGCCCGGCGCCACGCGTGCTGCCAGCAGCGGGGCGAGCACACACAGGGGGTTGGTCAGGATGTTGGCGACCACGATATCGAAGGTTTCGTCCAGGCTTTCGCGTGTGTGACGCAGGGCCATGTTGACCTGATTGTTGTCCGCATTGTCGCGCGCCGCGATCAGGGCGTTGTCGTCGATATCCACGCCCATGACCGGCTCGGCGCCGAGCCGGGCGGCGGCGATGCCGAGAATGCCGGAGCCGCAACCGTAGTCGAGGACGTTTTCGCCGCCGCGAATGTTGGCGCACAGCCATTCAAGACAGAGGCGTGTGGTCGGATGCGAGCCGGTGCCGAAGGCGAGGCCCGGATCGAGTACCAGATTGGTGGCCTCGGGATTCGGGGCGTCATGCCAGGAAGGCACGATCCACAACGTGTCGGTGATGCGGATGGGCTCGAACTGCGACTGGGTGAGACGTACCCAGTCCTGTTCCGCCACTTCCTCGATGCGAATCGCGGAGAGGTCGGTCACGCCGCCGATGAGTGCGGCAGCGGCAATACGCTGGAGCAGATCCTCGGCCGGCTCGAACAGCGCGATGACGCGACTGTTCTGCCACAAAGGCGCGGCGGGGCTGCCGGGTTCGCCGAACTGCGGGGTTTCCGCTTCGGTGCCGGCGTCAGCATCCTCGATGCTGACTGCCAGCGCGCCCTGTTCCATGAGCGCCTCCGACAACGGGTTTGCGTGTTCCTCGTCCGTTGGCAGTGAAACGCTCAGCCACATACGCGTAGTTTTCCTTTGACGATCAAGCAAGCCGTCCGGGCTGAGCCTGTCGATGCCGCGCAATGCGCAACGTCCAAGCTATTCCGAGCCAAGTTGAGGCGATCGCCGACATCACGGCTTCGACAGCCTCAGCCCGAACGGGTATGGGGGCACAGGCCCCGGGTTTACTGGTTGCCCTTGATAACTGCTTCCCGAGCAGCCAGCTTTTCTTCCAGATAATGGATGCTGGTACCACCGTCCATGAAGCGCTCGTCCAGCATGAGTTCCTGATGCAGGGGGATATTGGTCTTGATGCCTTCGACGACCATTTCCGACAAGGCGATGCGCATGCGGCGGATGGCCTGCTCGCGCGTGTCGCCGTAGGCGATTACCTTGCCGACCATGGAGTCATAGTTGGGCGGCACACTGTAGCCCGCATAAACGTGCGAGTCCACGCGGATGCCGGGACCGCCGGGCGGGTGATAACCGATGATTTTGCCGGGCGAGGGCGTGAACTTGAACGGGTCTTCCGCATTGATGCGGCACTCGATGGCATGGCCCTTGAGTGCGATGTCGCGCTGCTTGAACCAGAGCTTCTCGTTGGCGGCGATGCGGATCTGCGCCTGCACGATGTCGATGCCGGTGACCAGCTCGGTAACCGGGTGTTCGACCTGCACACGGGTGTTCATCTCGATGAAGTAGAACTCGCCGTTTTCGTAGAGGAACTCGAAGGTGCCGGCGCCACGATACTTGATCTTGCGGCAGGCGGCGGCACAGGCCTCACCGACGCGCGCGATCAGGCGCGGCGGAATGCCCGGGGCCGGCGCTTCCTCGATTACCTTCTGGTGACGCCGCTGCATGGAGCAGTCGCGTTCGCCCAGATACACGGCATTGCCGTGCTGGTCGGCGAGGATCTGGATTTCCACATGGCGCGGGTTCTCCAGGAACTTCTCCATGTACACGGTCGGGTTGTTGAAGGCGGCACCGGCTTCGGTACGCGTCATGGCGACCGCATTGAGCAGCGCAGCTTCGGTATGCACCACGCGCATGCCACGACCGCCGCCGCCGCCGGCCGCCTTGATGATGACCGGATAGCCGACGCTGCGGCCGATCTTGACGATTTCCTTGGGGTCTTCCGGCAGAGCGCCGTCGGAGCCCGGCACACAGGGCACGCCGGCGGCCTTCATGGCGTCCTTGGCCGAGACCTTGTCACCCATTAGGCTGATGGTTTCGGCGCGCGGGCCGATGAAGACAAAGCCGGACTTCTCGACACGTTCGGCGAAACTGGCGTTTTCCGAGAGGAAACCATAGCCGGGATGGATGGCTTCGGCATCGGTGACTTCAGCGGCCGAGATGATGGCCGCCATGTTCAGATAGCTCTGGCCGGACGGGGCCGGGCCGATGCAGACCGACTCATCGGCCAGCTTGACGTACTTGGCCTCGGCATCCACTTCGGAATGCACGACCACGGTCTTGATGCCAAGCTCGCGGCAGGCACGCTGGATCCGCAGGGCAATTTCCCCACGGTTCGCAATCAGGATTTTTTCGAACATTTGTTTGGGCACTGCCGGTAATTAGCCGATGATGAACATGGTTTGGCCGTATTCGACCGGCTGGCCGTTCTCGACCAGTACTGCCTTGATGACACCGCTGGCATCGGCTTCGATCTCGTTCATCAGCTTCATGGCTTCAATGATGCAGAGGGTGTCGCCGGCCTTGACGGTCTGGCCGACTTCGGCAAAGGGGGGCGCGCCCGGGGTGCCGGAACGGTAGAAGGTGCCGACCATGGGCGACTTGACCGCATGGCCTTCGGGTTCGGCGGGTGCGGCGGCCACTGCGGGGGCCGCCGGTGCGGCGGCCACGGGCGCCGGTGCCGGTGCGTATTGTGCTGCCGGTGCGCCAACCATGTAGGTGGTCTGGGCCGGGGTGCCCAGGTTCTTGGCGATGCGGATTTTTTCCTCGCCCTCGCTGATCTCAAGCTCCGAAATGCCCGAGTTCTGGACGAGGTCGATCAGGGTTTTTAGTTTTCTGAGATCCATGAGTGCTCCGTGCTGTGCGAATGGGCGTCAGCGTATGCAAGCGCCCGGGTTGGTGGGTTCAGGCCGGGCCTGAAAGTCTGAGAATTGCGGTGTCCAGTGCCAGGCGGTAGCCATCCGGCCCGAGGCCGCAGATGACACCTTCGGCAATGGCCGAGAAATACGAATGCTGCCGGAAAGGCTCGCGCGCGTGGATATTCGAGAGATGGACTTCGATGAAGGGAATATCCACCGCCGCCAGCGCATCGCGCAGGGCGACGCTGGTATGCGTGTAGCCGGCCGGATTGATGACGATGAAAGCGACGTTCTCGGCCGGAGCCGCCTGCACGCGGTCGATCAGGTCGCCCTCGTGGTTGCTCTGGAAGCAGTCCACGGCGATGCCGGCGGCCTGCCCCTGTACCTTGAGGGCGGCATTGATGTCCGCCAGCGTGACATGGCCATAAACCTCCGGCTCGCGGCTGCCGAGCAGGTTGAGATTGGGGCCGTGCAGGACCAGAACGCGCGCAGCAAGCCTGTTTCCGGCTTTCGCCTTCTTGGCGGATGCTGCGTTTTGGGTGCGAGTTTGCTTCGTCATAAGGTGGAGTTTGCCGCAAATCGGTGCGGGTTGTCCAGTTTTGCGCCGGCTTTTATCGACTTGCCGTTGAGTACAGGGGCAGCAGCAGCTTTTCCAGCTCAGCCTCGCTGAGTTTCCCCATCTTGCTGTGGGCGACATTCCCGTCCCGGTCAAGAATGACCGTAAACGGGAGCGCGGAACTGGCATTGCCCAGTTCGACGGTCAGTTTAAGAACGTCATAGGCGCCCATGAGCAAAGGATAGCTGACCGGATGTGACTTCTGGAAGTTGATGATGTTGTCCGGTGTATCGATACCGATGCCGACAAATTGCACGCCTTTGTCCGCGAGCTTCTCCTGCACGCGGGAAAATTCCGGCATTTCCTCGCGACAGGGCGGGCACCAGGTGGCCCAGAAGTTGATGACACGTACCTTGCCCGACCACTGGGCGAGGCTGGCGGGCTGGCCTTCCGGCGTGGCCAGCATGAGTTCGGCGAGCTTGCCGGCGCTGCCGGTCGCGACAGCGGGCGGGCTTTGCACGGTGGGTTGGCCGAAGTAAAAACCGAGGGCGGCAGCGCCGATGGCGACTGCCATGAGGAGGGACCAGCGATGTTTCATGGGTCAGGGTGTCGTGGTCAGCAGGGCGGCAACGGCGCTTGGTGTGGCGCGACTGCTGCTGCGCCCGGTGTGCGGATTGCGTTTGATGTGACGCTCGGCGGAAATGGGAAAGACGGACAGGATAATCGGCGTTTCATCCCAGTCAAGCCTCAGGCGTGACTCGGGTGCGTTGGGCTGGTTGTTGCGAACGCCGACCGTTTCGTAGGAGATGTCGCGAGATAGCAGGTCGATCTCGACATCTTTCGAGCTGTCGGCAAACAGTTCGATCTCGATTTCGGCGTAACGCCCGGCCGTGCCGCTGAGCACGGAGCCGGTCAGGTAGGGGTGATAAGGCGAGAGCAGATCCATGACTTCCAGCGCGGTCGAGCGCAGTTCGCGCAGGCGTTCCGGATGTTCCTCTTCCTGGAACAGGGCCTGGTAGGCGCGCAGTTCGGCCTCGACTTCGTCATTGCCGGGCAGGGCTTCGGACTCGCTGGCGCCCAGGGCGCGTGCCGCCTTGCGCTTGGCGAAACCGTAGTCGTCTATGCCTTCCTCGGCCATGAGGCGTGCGGCATGGCTGGCGATGCTCTGGCGCAGGCGCACAGAGGGCGGGGGAGCTGGTTTGCGGCGCGGCATGGAAACCCCTTTATTACCTTGTACTACGGCCTTGCCCGTGGAGGCCCCTCGGGTAGAATCGATTCGATTATTGCACCTCTTGGCCTTCACATGCACATACATATTCTCGGGATCTGCGGTACTTTCATGGGGGGTATCGCCCTTTTGGCGCGTGCCGCCGGCCACACGGTGACGGGCTGCGACGCCAATGTCTATCCGCCCATGAGCACACAGCTCGAGGAGCAGGGCATTACCTTGATCAACGGCTATGGCAACGAGCAGCTCGAGCTCAAGCCCGACCTCTATGTCGTCGGCAATGCCGTATCGCGCGGCAATCCCCTGCTGGAGGAAATCCTTGACCGCAATCTGCCCTACACCTCGGGCCCGCAATGGCTGTCGGACAATGTGCTGCGCGACAAATGGGTGCTTGCTGTGGCCGGTACCCACGGTAAGACCACGACCACCTCGATGCTGGCCTGGATTCTGGAATATGCCGGTCTCAAGCCCGGCTTCCTGATTGGCGGGGTTGCCCAGGATTTCGGCGTGTCGGCAAGACTCACCGATCTACCCTTCTTCGTCATCGAAGCGGATGAGTACGATACGGCTTTCTGCGACAAGCGCTCCAAGTTCATTCATTATCGGCCGCGCACCGCTATTCTGAACAACCTAGAATACGATCATGCGGACATCTTCCCTGATCTTGCGGCGATCGAGACCCAATTCCACCATCTGGTGCGGACCATGCCACGCAATGGGCGGGTGATTGCGAATGGTGCCGAGGCCGCTCTGGCGCGCGTGCTGGCGCGGGGGTGCTGGAGCGAGCTTGAGCGCTTCAATTGTGCCGATGGCTGGCTGGCGGTCGATGGTCAGGCTGACGGCAGTTTTGCTGTCAGCCATGCCGGTGCGCTCGTCGGCCGAACCCGTCTTGAACTGGCCGGCGCGCATAATCGCGCCAACGCCGTGGCCGCCCTGCTGGCGGCCCGCCATGTCGGCGTGCCAGTCGAGCAGGGGCTGGCGGCCATTGCCGAGTTCAAGGGCGTCAAGCGGCGCCTGGAAGTGCGCGGCGTCGTCAACGGCATCACCGTCTATGACGACTTTGCGCATCATCCGACCGCGATTGAACTCACGATCGCCGGCCTCCGCCAGCGCATCGGCCCTGAGGCACGCATTCTTGCCGTGCTCGAGCCCCGTTCCAACACCATGAAGCTGGGCACCATGAAGGCGCAGTTGCCGACCAGCCTCGCCGGCGCCCAAGCGGTCTTCTGTTACAACGACAAGCTCGGCTGGGATGTTGCCGAGGTGCTAAAGCCCATGGGTGACGTTGCAAATGTCTTCGATAAAATCGATGCATTGGCAGGGGCCGTCAGTGCTGCAGCGCAGCCCGGCGACCATATCCTCGTCATGAGTAACGGCGGTTTCGGTGGAATCCATCAAAAACTGCTGAAAATGCTTTCTTCATAAAGAACTTAACTTGCCACACTTTATGAGGTGGCCCGCCCCCAATCTTCATCCGGACGTGCCCAAAACAGGCATCCATGTATAATCGGCCCCATTCGCAAAATTAATTAGCGTCAATTTTTGCGGTACACGGCGAATAAGCACTGAACTTGGGTTTTTCTTATGGCCCTGCGGTTTTGTGCCCATGCGATGTTGCAGCTCTGATAACTGGAGGATTGGGGTGAAAGTCAGCATGAAGAAGTTTGCAAGTGTGACCGGTGCGACAGCGCTGGCGATATGGTCACTGATAAGCAGCAGCAGCGCTTGGGCCGATTACCAGCTCAACATGCATGTTCCCGTCACCGAGGCAGGTCGCCGTGCTTATGACCTGCACAACGACATTTCCCTGATCTGTCTGGCCATCTTCATCATCGTCTTCGGTGTGCTGGCCTATTCGCTGATCTTCCATCGCAAGTCCAAGGGCCACAAGGCAGCGGATTTTCATGAGCATCTGGGTGTTGAAATCGCCTGGACCGTGATCCCTTCCATCATCCTCGTCCTGATTGCGATTCCCTCGACCACGACGCTGATGGAGATGAAGGACACCAGCGAGCCGGCCATTACCGTTAAGGTCACCGGCTACCAGTGGAAGTGGGGTTACGACTACCTCAAGGGTGAAGGCGAGGGCATCAAGTTCCTCTCCGTACTGGCGACCCCCAAGGACCAGATCCACAATAAGGCCGAAAAGAGCCCCAGCTACATGATGGAAGTGGATAACCCGCTGGTGGTCCCGGTCAATACCAAGATCCGCATTCTCACCACGGCCAACGATGTCATCCACGCCTGGGCCGTGCCGGCCTTCGCCGTCAAGCAGGATGCCGTGCCCGGCTTCATCCGCGATACCTGGTTCAAGGCGGAGAAAGAAGGCACCTACGTGGGCCAGTGCTCGGAGCTGTGCGGCAAGGATCACGGCTACATGCCCATTGTTGTCAAGGTGGTTTCCGCCGGTGAATACAGCACCTGGGTCGATGAGCAGAAGAAGAAGGCAGCCTCCAATGTCGACGATCCCAACAAGGTCTGGACGCTGGACGAGTCGATGGTGCGTGGCGAGAAGGTCTACAACACCGCCTGTGCTTCCTGCCACGGCGCCAACGGCCAGGGCATCCCCGGCACCTTCCCGGCACTCGACGGTTCCAAGATCGCCAAGCAGGCCAAGAACAAGGCCGCACATATCGATATCGTGCTGCACGGCAAGGCCGGTACTGCCATGCAGGCCTTCGGCGGCCAGTTGTCCGATACCGATATTGCGACCGTGGTCACCTACGAACGCAATGCCTGGGGCAACAAGACCGGCGATGTGATCCAACCGGCCGATATCAAGGCCGTACGCTAAATCTAGACGCAGCTCCGCCCGCACGGGCGTGAGCGCGAAACGGAAACAGGAAAAGGAGAGCACGATGGCACACGAGCACGCAATCGGTGGACATGCCGGTCACGACGACCACGAGCATCACGGTCCTCCCAGCGGCATCATGCGCTGGATCACCACGACCAACCACAAGGACATCGGTTCGATGTACCTGTGGTTCAGCTTCATCATGTTCCTGGTTGGCGGCGCGATGGCCCTGGTGATCCGCGCCGAGCTGTTTCAGCCCGGCTTGCAGGTCGTGTCGCCCGACTTCTTCAACCAGATGATCACGCTGCATGCGCTGATCATGGTGTTCGGCGCCATCATGCCCGCCTTCGTCGGCTTCTCCAACTGGATGATCCCGCTGCAGATCGGCGCGCCCGACATGGCGTTTGCGCGCATGAACAATTGGAGCTTCTGGATCCTGCCGGTGGCGAGCTTCCTGCTGATCCTCTCCATGTTCGTGCCGGGCGGTGCGCCGGGTACCGGCTGGACGCTGTATCCGCCGCTGTCGGTGCAGCAGGGCATGGGCATGGACCTCGCCATCTTCGGCATCCACCTGCTCGGCATGTCCTCCATCATGGGCGGCATCAACATCATCACCACCATCCTCAATATGCGCGCGCCCGGCATGACGCTGATGAAGATGCCGATGTTCTGCTGGACCTGGCTGATCACCGCCTTCCTGCTGATCGCCTCCATGCCCGTGCTGGCCGGCGCCGTCACCATGCTGCTGACCGACCGCCACTTCGGCACCACCTTCTTCAATGCCGCCGGTGGTGGCGACCCGGTCCTGTTCCAGCACATCTTCTGGTTCTTCGGTCACCCCGAGGTGTACATCATCGCCCTGCCGGCCTTCGGCGTGATCTCGCAGGTGATTCCGGCCTTCTCGCGCAAGCCGATCTTCGGCTACGCCTCGATGGTCTACGCCATTGCCGCCATCGCGATCATCTCCTTCTTCGTGTGGGCCCACCACATGTACGTGACCGGCATTCCGCTGACCGGCCAGCTCTATTTCATGTACGCCACCATGATCATCGCGGTGCCGACCGGCGTGAAGGTGTTCAACTGGGTGGCCACCATGTGGAAGGGCTCCTTGTCCTTCGAGACGCCGATGCTGTTCGCCCTCGGCTTTCTCTTCCTGTTTACCCTGGGCGGCTTCTCCGGTCTGGTGCTGGCCATCACCGCGGTCGATATCCTGTTGCAGGAAACCTATTACGTCATCGCCCACTTCCACTATGTGATGGTCGCCGGTGCGGTGTTCTCGGCCTATGCCGGTGCCTACTACTGGCTGCCGAAGTGGACCGGCTACATGTATGACGAGACCCTGGGCAAGTGGCACTTCTGGCTGACCCTGATCTTCTTCAACATGACCTTCTTCGTGCAGCACTTCCTCGGCCTCGCCGGCATGCCGCGCCGCGTACCCGACTATGCGCTGCAGTTCACCGAGTTCAACATGATCTCGTCGATCGGCGCCTTCGGTCTCGGCATCTCGCAACTGCTCTTCCTCTACATCGTGCTCAAGGCCCGCAAGAGCGGCAAGAAGGTCGATGCGCAGGTCTGGGACGGCGCGGAAGGGCTGGAGTGGACCGTGCCGTCGCCGGCGCCCTATCACACCTTCGAAACGCCGCCGGTATTCGAGGGAGGCAAGCATTGAGCATCATGACTGACGAGGAGATGCGCGCGCTGCGTGCGCGCAATGTGCGCACCGCCTTGATCCTGGCCGGTATTGTGCTGGTGGTGTTCGTCTCCTTCATCATCCGCAGCGGGTACATGAGCGGTGGCTGAGCAGGCTGAAAAGGACAAACGCAAGCTGGGCCTGATGCTGGGCGCCGGCGCAGTGGCCATGTTCGGTTTCGGCTACTTCGTGCTGGTGCCCATGTATCAGGTGATGTGTGAATGGAGCGGGCAGAACCGCGTTGGCGAGGCCGCCGAGGTGGTGAGTACCCAGGTGGACAAGAGCCGTCTGGTGACGGTCGAGTTCGATACCAATCTCAACCGTCTGCCCTGGCAGTTCAAGGCGGAGCGCTCGAGCATCCAGGTGCATCCGGGCGAGCTGATGCAGGTGACGTTCGAGGTACGCAATGACAAGAGCGAGCCGGTCACCGGACAGGCGATTCCGAGTTACGGCCCGGCCTATGCGGCGCAGTTTTTCAACAAGCTGGACTGCTTCTGCTTTTC
>JAIEOJ010000122.1 GCA_019750575.1 Rhodocyclaceae bacterium
GTGCGCGCCGGCGTGATCGACTTCATCCAGCGCGAATACCCGCAGTTCCTGCCGCGCCTGCGCGCCGATTTTGAAAGCACGGGCGAGACCGGCAATTCGCCGCTGCCTCTGCCGCAGGGCCTCTAGTCGCGCGGCCGGGCTTCTGTGCGCCCCGGCTTTTCCAGCAGGGGGCGCAGCGCAATGTCGAGGCCGGCAGAGATGTCCGCATCGTTCCAGCGCATGGGCGCCGGCTTGCGGTTCTGCAACTCGGCCATGCCGTACTGCGGCGGCAGCACCGCGCCACCGTAGTGGCGGAAGCCCAGCGCACCATCCGGCTGTATGCCGGACAGCTCGATGGAAATGGCATAGGTCTGCGCCGGCGCTCCCTTGGGCAAGGCCTCGCCGTGCAGGCGTCGCTGTCCGTCCCAGCGCACTTCATTGCCGCTGATCTCGGCAGTGCGTATCACCAGGCGCGCATCGATCAGCAGCGCGCACTGCGTTTCCTCGCAGCTCTTGCGCAGCAGCGCCGCCAGCGCTTGCACATACTCCTTGTCCTTGAATTCGCCGCTGTCCGGCTGCACCACGCCGCCCACCGCTTCGGCCTCCTGCTTCCACTGGCGCAGATAATCGTCGCGCTTGAGTGTCACCACATTCCAGCCGGCCGCCGTCAGGCGTTTCTGCAACTGCTTGTGCAGCAACTCGGCGCCGGCGCGCAATTCTTCGTACTGGGTTTCCTGCGGCGGCAGCAGCGTCAGAGACGCACCGGCAGGCGGTGGCTGAAAGCCTTGGCTGCGGAAGGCATCGCTGATCTCGGGCGCAGCCGGCGGCGTTGATGCGCAGGCGGCCAGCAGCAGGGTCAGGCAAAGTGGGATCAAGCGCATGGGATGTCGTTCTCAGCCGGCGAGGGTGTCGCGCTTGATTGCGACCACGGCACGCAGGGTCAGCGGTACATTGTCGCGCAGCGAGGCGACCCCGGTGACCGAGCGCGCATGTCCACCGGCCGGGCCGAATACCGCCGCAATCAGGTCGGAAGCACCGTCGAGCACGCGGGCATGCGCCTCGAAGTCCGCGGTCGTGTTCAGCGCGCCCTGCAGCTCGACGAAACCTTGCACGGCGTCGAGCGAACCGAGTTCTGCGCGTATTGCCGCCAGCAGGGAAAGCGCAGCCGCGAGTGCAAAACGATAGCCATCCTCGGCCGTGTATTCGCGCCCCAGCTTGCCGCGCGGCACGACGCCATCCACCGCGCCCGGCGCCTTGCCGGAAAGAAAGAGCAGGTCGCCCGTGCGCACCGCCGCCAGGTAGTTGCCGGCGGGTGGGCTGCTGGCAGGCAGCACGATCTGCAGTTGCTGGAGACGGAGTTCGGGCGTGGAGTCAGGCATGGTCTGCGAGACTATAGCGCATGCGCAAGCTGCAGCTCAGTCCTTCTCCTTGCCTTGCTTGCGAGCGTGGTTTCAAGCCCCTCCCCCTCGTGGGGGAGGGGTTGGGGAGAGGGGGATGAGCGATCTTCAGACCATCCGCCCTCTCCCATCAAGGGAGAGGGAGTTGCTTTCTTTGATCTGACAGAACCTTGTACATGATCAGAAAAAAAGAAAGCCCGCACAAGGCGGGCTTTCTGCTGAAGCGCGACCTGAATCAGGCAGCGTTCTTGCGACGCTTGGACGAGTAACCCAGTCCGGCCAGCGCGATGGCCAGAACCGCAAGGGTGCTCGGCTCGGGTACGTCGGATGCGGAAGCGGCAGTCCAGTTGGCGCCGTTCAGGTTGCCGCCGACATTGTCGGCCCAGACGCAGTCAAAAGCAGTGCTGCATACGACCTGATTGTTGCCGTTGTTCCACCAGCCGCCATCCATGATGCCAGCCCAGGAGGTCAGGATGCTGGCGCCCGAGAAGTAGCCGCCATACCAGTTACCCGCGGCGGTGACGGCGCCGAGCGCATTGGTGATGAAAGAACCGGTGCTGTCGCCCAGGTCGATAAAGGTGCTTTCGATGAACCAGCCCGAAGCACCCTCGATGCGGTAGGACAGGAAGTCGCTTTCCGACCAGGTTTGCGAGAACAGCGAGGAGCCGCCGTTATCGACACGGAAGGTCGTGGTGATCTGTTCGCCGGCAACGCCGGGGACGGCACCGGTGAACTGCTCAGCGGTGGTGACCCACTCCAGTTCGACCACGCCGGCTTGAGCCGGTGCAGCGCCGAGCATCAGGGTCGTTGCGCAGGCGGCAAGAAAATTACGGGTTTTGCTTTGCATTATTTGAGGCCCCCTTGAAAAGTTTGAAACTTTCCATGCAGGAGCAACAATTGAGCCAATTCAGCTTTGGCAAGGCTTGGTGCGGAACGGCGTGGTATTGCCGCCACGGAATGTAAAAGCCTTCGACATCCCCGGCCCTGCAAACGGTAACGCGTCAGTCCTCGCCGTTGCGACAGGCGGCCACGGGAAAACCCGCGTCATCTCGACCGGGTTCTACTGCGGCAATGTGCGATGTCGTCAATGCAGCGCTTCAAGCCCGGAGGAGGGGATTGAGGCGCATGCTTGGCCGCAGGCCCGGCTCAAAGCATGCTGCGCAGCACAGTGTCACGGCGGATCAGGCCGTGGTGGAGGGCGGCGGTGATATGCAGCAACACCAGCGCGATCAGCCCCCAGGCACCCCAGCCATGCAGCTCGCGCAGCACGGCATAGGTTTCCAGTTGCACCGGCAGCAGCGCGGGAATCGTGAACAGCCCGAAGAACTCCACCGGGCGGCCGGCCGCACCCTGCATTAGCAGACCGCTCAGCGGCATCGCGAACATGGCGGCGTAGAGCAGCACATGCGCCCCGCGCGCGCCACGTTGCTGCGCAGCGGAGAGGTTGTCGGGCAGTGCCGGCGGCACATGGGTCAGGCGGATTACCAAACGAATCACGGCAAGGATCAAGGCCAGGATGCCGAAGGACTTGTGCAGGGTGATCAGCGGCAGATGCCAGCTCTGCAGGCTTTGCACCATGGCCAGGCCAGCAAAGATGAGCGAAAAGAGCAGCAGGGCCATGGCCCAGTGCATGATGCGCGCCGCGCGGCTGTAGGTGTCGGATGGTTGCATGTCGGGCTTCAGGTCTGGCATTTACAGGCTTTCGCGCGCACGGCGGCGGTAGGACTCGGCGTAGGCCGCCGAGCGCGCGCGCAAGATCGGATCAAGCGTGGCGGCCATGCCGCGCGGCAGGATCAGCGGATCGAAGTTGATGTCCTTGCAGTTGCCGGCAGACTCCGCGCTCGTGGCGCGAATGATCAGCTTGCCGGCGGAGATGGCCGGCCGCGTCTCCGGCCAGGGCACGGTCGGATCATTCTCGTCGTCGCCCGTGCCGGCCAGGCTGAATACCAGATCAAACACCACCGGCCCCTGCTTCAGGCGTGCCATGAACTCGTCCTGCAAGGCCTGCGGGTTTTCCGCATCAAGCGGGGTCGCATTCGCTACCGGCGCGGCCGGCACCGCCGCCCAGCGCACGGCCTGACGACGGCCCTCCCTGTTCACGAGGTAGAAGGCATTGATGCTGTGATAGCGCTCGCTGGCAAAACTCTGCGTCGGCACATAGGTCTTCTGCCAGGCCAGGAAGGCGCGGGTTTCCGGATGGCTGGCAAAGAAGGCCTGAATCCGCGCCGGATCGCGCTGCCCCGTTGCCGGGTCCGGGGCCAGCGCCGCCAGCTGCGCGTAAAAGGCTTCGGGGGTGGCCACCGCCATCACCGGCGGCGTGTTCATCGCGGTACGCCAGCTGTCGGCATCGCCAGTGCCAAAACTCAAGGCCAGGCTGCGCACCGGCGAACGCATGTCGGGCGCAGTGGGGTTGGTGCCAGCAATCGAAATGCGCCCGACAAAGGGCGTCTGCCCCTGCTGGAATAGCGCCGCGTCCGTATAGCTAGCCAATGCACCGTTCGATTCAAAATCGCCGGCAAGGCAAAAGCCCTTGGCATGCGCGCGGCGGAAACCCGCATGCGGGCTGGCCCCTTCCTGCAGGTTCACAAAGCGCTGCGCGGTTACCTCAGACTGGCCGAGGCCACTGGCCACCGCGTAAATCAGGCCCGCCAGCGTGGCCGGAACCAGCGCCACCACGGCATAGCGAATCAGTGACATGAACTCGGCATCCTTTCGTATCAGCGCAAGCGGTTTGTGTCAGGGCAGGGATTCTAAACAGCCTGCGGATGCATTGGCTTGTCCTAATCTTTCGATACAAAAATGCCGCAGGGATTGCGTATCAGGGCGCTATGCGCGCTGCAACGAGAGCAAGAAGTCGCCCCTGCGTGCTATTCGTTGCAAGGGCAGCACTCGAATGCAGCAAAACGAACTGCCGCCTTAACTACTGCCGCGCAGGGTTGGGCCTCGCGGTGTGAAACTGTCAAGCACTCATGAATTGACCGGAGACGCCGAGAGCTTTACCCCGAGCGCATGAAGCAGTTTCAGCATCGTGTCATAGCGTGGCTTGGCGCCTGGTGTCAGCGCTTTGTAAAGGCTCTCGCGACCCAGTCCGGCATCCTTGGCAAGTTGTGCCATGCCACGAGCCCGAGCCACATCACGGACTGCGGACAGGAATACATCCGGATTGGGATCCTCTAATGCCGCAGTTATGTACTCGGCGATGGTTTCTTCATCGTCGAGATAATCAGCAGCATCGAAGGGGGCAAATTTGGCCATGGTTCACTCCTTGTCCAAAGCCTGCGCCATCTCAATGGCGCGCTTGATATCACGCTTCTGCGAGGACTTGTCGCCGCCCAGCAGAAGCAGGTAGATCACATCACCGCGACGAGTGAAATAGACTCGGTAGCCGGGGCCGAAATGAATGCGCATCTCGGAGACCCCTTCGCCCACGGGCTCGCAGTCACCGAAGTTGCCATGCTCGGCAGACCGGATACGGTGAACGATGCGACCGCGGCCCACCTTGTCTTTCAGTGCCGCAAGCCAGGAATCGAATTCAGCGGAGCGGTGAAAAGTGTTCACGCTGCCAATTGTATCCGAAGGGATACTCTAAATGCAATCATGCCAAGTGGTCCATACCGGTCTCTGAGGCGTGCATTCACAAACGAAGTGCACCGCCTTCGACAAAAGAGGACAGCATCGATTTTCTTTAATCCGATACTGACCCCTTTAGCTATGCTTTTGCCGCCCATGCAAACACGCAGGCGACGGTGGCAACCGCGGCGATCACCTGTGCATGAACAACACTTCGATAGTGCATGGCTCTAGTGGCGCCTAACGTTAGAGGTAAGGGGCTGCGGCGCAGAAGCGACTGATCGGAGAAGCCGCGCCGGTTCCGCAGTCCCGCTTGACAGAAGGGTTGGCCAGAAAATGGCGCTCATCATTCTGTAGTTTCAAAGGTTGCATCAATCAGTTCTTTAGGCGATACATAGCCACAGAACCTGCCTTTGTAGTAGACGTCGTAGCTTTCTCGGAAGAAATAGGTTGCTTCGCTCATTCGCTTCTGGTCTCTCAATCGCTCAATCCACAACTTATCGCGTGTCACGCGAATGCCGTAAATTTTTAGATCTTCATATTCTTTGTGGAGGCGGAACTCCCCGAATGGCGGTTCTCGATACAGCGTTGCCTCGCTCTTTTTTATCTGACTGAGCTGTTCCGGAGTAATTTTCGTTTTCTCAAACACACGAATCCCTTTCTCCGCTTCGCACATGGGCAGCATTTTCCCGTCAGCCAAGCCGCGCGGGATTACAACGGAAAGAGCGAAGATTAGAGGAACGCCAAAAAGCACCCATAAAAGAGCGGCACCACAACCTCCAGGTTTCTTGTCTTCAGACATAAGGCCTAACGTTGGAGGTAACCGGACTTGCGCGGCTTTATGCGCAAGGTCCGGTTGACCGAAGTGTTAGCCAAACGAGATGCCACAAAAATATAAAGGCAAACTATCCCCACGGGGAGAACTATTGGCATTTTGGGTATTTACTCATTATTGACTGTAATTTCGCTTGGGCCATCATGTTGCTCGACTCAGACACGGCAGTTTGATTTTCAACTTGCCTAGCCATCATTTCCATAATGTATTTTTCTCTTGAACAGTCTTGCCCAAGCAAGGAGTCTGCAAACGAAATTTCAGCGGTGCACTTTCGATACGCCTCACTTGCCCCCATACTTTTCTTTATCGCTTCAGCCAAGTCTCTAGATATCTCCATACTTCGTGCTTGAAAGGCTTGGCTAAGTTCGGAGACTTCCTTATTAAGAGCGGCTGCCTGACTCTGTGTGAAGCAGGATAAGTTAGGGCGGCCTTGAGCATGCGAGACCTGGTGAAATGCCGAAATGATCACCAGAAACAATATGATTTTTTTCATGGGGAGGTATTGGGCTTTTCTCGGCTAACGTGAAGTAGACGTCATAAATGACGGAGTTTTTCCGTCATGAATGAACCTATAGAAGTTGTGAGTGCTTGAAAGCTCAGCCATATCAAAAGGCTTCATCTTTTAGTAAATCATGAATTGCGTGAAAGCCGTCGCCCAGCTGTGTCGTCTGATATGCACTTCCATGGCGACTATAGCTGACGAAATGAATCTGCGCATGACATGCGGATTTCCGCACTTTTCGTGCGCCTGTGCAGGCGGCGTCGTCAGCCGGCGCGTTGCCGATGCGCCGCCGCCTGCGCCCGTATCGCATCCTTCTCTGCATCGCTGATGCGCTGCAGGTTCCTCACCTGCATGACCATGCGCGGGTTTTGCACGAGCAGGGGTTCGTGGCGCAGCAGGAAGTCCCAGTACAGCGTGGTCATGGGGCAGGCGTCGGGGCCGGTGCGCAGGTCGGGTTTGTAGCGGCAGCCCTTGCAGTAGTTGCTCATGCGCTGGATGTACTTGCCGGTGGCGGCGTAGGGCTTGCTCGCCATCAGGCCACCGTCGGCGAACTGGCTCATGCCCAGGGTGTTTGGCAGCTCTACCCATTCCACCGCATCCACATACACGCCCAGATACCAGGCATGCACTTCCTGCGGCCGTGCGCCGAACAACAGCGCATACAGCCCGGTGACCATCAGGCGCTGGATGTGGTGGGCGTAGCCGTGGGCCAGCGTCTGCTGCACGGCGTCACGCATGCAGGCCATCTCGCTCTCGCCGGTCCAGTACACGACGGGCAGGGGATGTTCAGCCTGCAGCGCATTCTTTTCGATGTACTCGGGCATCTGCGTCCAGTAGATGCCGCGCACGTATTCGCGCCAACCGATGACCTGGCGGATGAAGCCTTCCACCGCTTCCAGCGGTGCCTCGCCGCGATGGTAGGCCTGCTCGGCAGCGCGTGCGACTTCGAGCGGATGCAAGAGCTTGAGGTTGAGCGCCGCCGACAGGTGCGAGTGGTAGAGCCACACCTCACCCTGCCACATGGCGTCCTGATACTGGCCGAACAGCGGCAGGCGTTCCCTGATGAAGGCCTCTAGCGCCGCCAGCGCTTGTGTTCTGCTGACCGGCCAGGCAAAGCTGTCGAGCTGGCCGGGGTTGTTGGCGAAGCGCTGTTTGACCAGCGCAATCACTTCAGTGGTGATTGCGTCGGGCGCAAAGCGCAGCGGCGGCGGTACCTTCTCCGGGCCACTGGCAGGGAAGGCGCCGCGATTGTCCGCATCGAAATTCCACTGGCCGCCGATGGGATTTTTGCCTTCCATGAGCAGGCCGGTCTTGCGCCGCACTTCGCGGTAGAAGTATTCCAGCCGCAGTTGCTTGCGGCCGTGGGCATGGGCGGCGAACTCGCGCACCGTGGTGATGAAGTGGGTGTCGTCCTTGAGCTCCAGCGGCAGATCGTGTTCGCGCGCCACCGCCTGTAGGGCTTTCAATACGCGCCAGTCGCCGGGGGCGGTGAGCACAAGTTTCTGCGGCTGGATTTGCGTCAGCGTGCGCGTGAGTTCACCGGCCAGCGTGCCGGTATTTGCTGCGGCGTCGAGCAGCGTGTACAGCACGGTGCGGCCGAGCGCGCGCTGGTCTGCCGCGAAGTGGCGCATGGCGCTGAGGAAGAGGGCGCTGCGCTGCTTGCTCGACGGGATGTGGGTGGATTCCTCTGCCACCTCGGCCATCCACAGCGCATCCTGCGCCGGGTCGAAGTCGGCCAGCGCCAGGGCGTCGGCATCGAGTTGGTCGCCGAGGATGAGGACGAGGTGTCGCAGGGAATTGCTCATGTGGGCTTCATGTGCCATGGGGCTTGCGTTTGCGGCAGGCATCGGAGCAGTACTTCACCTCGGCCCAGTTCTTGGCCCAGGCGCGCCGCCATGTCATGGGCCGGCCGCACACCGCGCAGGGCTTGCTGGGCAGGTGCTGCTTGTTGCCCTTGTAGTCGCTTGGCATTCAACCTGGTTTCCGTTTAGGGGTTGATGAGCGCAGGAAATCGCCGTGGGGCAGACTCATCTGGTGCTGAATGAAAGTGCGTTCATGGTTCGACAGGCTCACCACGAACGGTGTCAAGGATTCATGGTTCGATGAGCGCAGGAAATCCCCGTGGGTCAGGCTCACCACGAACGTAATAACGGATGTCACCACGAGCAGAATAGCCGGCGTCACAAGGAACGGAGTTGCCCATGAAGAAACGGCACAACCGTTTGCCGTTCGCCCTGAGCCTGTCGAAGGGCTTGTTCCGTACGTGTCGGGCATGCGATGGCCGGGCTTTATTGTAATGGTGCGGCGTGTTGCGGCGTCTCGGCCAGAGTCTTCAGCTTGGCCAGCCCGGTGGCGAAGTCGGTGCCGACCATGGTGTCGAAGTCCATGAAGATGCTGAACAGCCGCGAGATGAAGGGCATGGGGCCTTCCATCGCCCAGCTCACGGTAGTGCCGCTGCCTGTGGGGACGAGGCTGAAGACCACGCTGTTGTGCGCTTCCATGGGGCTTTCGAAATCGAGCTGGATCAGCACCTGCTGCCCGGGGCGGCTGTCCGTGATTTGCATGCGTCCGGTACCCACATGCTTGTTGCCACTCCAGGCATAGTTCGCGCCCTTGCCCGTGGTGACGGCGCTGAAGCTTCTCTGCATGGCCGGGTCGCGGCTCTCGTAGGGCGACCAGCGTGTGTATTCGCGCAGATCGTTCACCAGCGGAAAGATGCTTGCGGGCGGCGCATCGATGGCGATGCTGCGCTCGACGCGGAAGCTGTCGGGCTTCATGGCGGCAACGATGCACAGGCCGAGGATGATGCCGAGGCCGAGCAGGGAGATGCGGACAAAGGTTTTCATGACGTCGGGAACGGCGTGCCGGAATTCATCCTACATTACCTTCACCGCGCGGCCGATATGCAGCACCGGGCCGGTGGGGCGGTTGAGCGGGGAGCCGTTGTAGGGCTCCAGCGTGATTTCGAACAACTGGTTGGCTTCCAGCGGCGGTAGCTGGTCTAGGGCCACGTTGAGGGCCTGCCCCGGCTTGACCAGGCCCAGGGACTTGGGGCCGCTCCAGCTGTCGAGCTTGGTCCAGAACTGCAGCGACTTGTCGGCCGGCACTTCGAGCGCCTGTAGCGGGATCAGCTTCAGCTGCCGGTTGGTGCTGGCCTGCACCACCCAGCCGGGACTCTGGTCTTGCGGCGCGGCGAGCACCACGACAAAGCGCGTATCGGCCGGCTGCTGCGTGAGCAGCACGAAAGCCAGCACGGCCGCGGTGGCAAAGCCGCCGGCCGTGAGGCCGCGCCACAGACCGAGACTGGTCCACCACGACCAGCCCTGCCTGAGGCTGTTGCCGGCGAAGTTGAGGCTGGCCTGTATGCGCGGCCACAGGCTGGGCGAGGGCTCGACCGGCTCGGCCAGCCGGGTCAGCGGCAGCAGTTGAGCCTCCAGCGCCTGCACGCGTGCGCGGAGTTCTGCATCCTGCAGCAGCTGCGCTTCGACTTCACGGCGCTGGGCGGCCGACAGGGTGCCGAGCACATAGCCGCTGGCGAGTTCGTCACGATCGGATTCGCGTGTCATGACATGCACTCCTTGAGTGAGGCAAGGCCGCGCTTGATCCAGGCCTTGACGGTGCCCAGCGGCGATTGCAGGCGTTGCGCAATTTCGCCGTGGGTGCAGCCGTCCACATAGGCGTAGAGGATGCTGTTGCGCTTGGCGGTGTCGAGTCGTTCCAGACAGCCCTGCAGGCGACCGAGGTCGGCTTCGATCGCGAAGGCATCGGCCAGGCTGGCCACGGCGTGTTCGGCTTCGATGGCCTCGATGACTTCCTCGTCCGCCGGCACCAGGCGCAACGAGCTGCGCACGAGATTGAGCGCCTTGTGGCGCACGATGGCATAGATCCAGCCGCGTGCCTCGCCCTTGCTTGCGTCGTAGCTGTCGGCCTTGTGCCAGATGGCGATGAAGGCATCGTGGAGCACGTCCTCGGCGAGGGCGCGGTCGCGCACGATACGCATGGCAACGCCGAGCAGAAAGCGCGCTTCATGCTGGTACAGGCGCTGTAGTTCGGATTCGCTGCCGCGTGCGATGGCGGCCAGTGCGGCGGCATGGTCGAAGCCGGTCGGTGCGTTGGGTGGCAAGGCGCGTTCCTGATGAGTTCCCGAAGCCCAGAGGCAGGCCTAGCCTGCCTCTGAGGTGATGCATCGGGGCAGAGTATAGCCGTGTGGCTATGTAGCCAGCTTACTCGGCCTTCCAGAACAGATAGTCGGCCTGATAGCCCACGATTTCCTTCCTGCCCTTGGTGCCTGCGTCGCAGCTGGCGGCCGGTGCGGTGCCGCCCTGGGTGGCGAGGCGCTGGATGTAGGTGACGCCCTGCATGGCGCCTGCACCGCTGGCCGGGTTGGCCTTCACCAGTTGCAGCGGGATGTTGCCGGTTCCATTGGGCGCAACCGCGAGCTGGGTGGCGGTGATCTTGGAGCCGTCATTGCTTTCCCAGGTGGCGGGCGGGCCGTAGTACTTGCCGATGGCCTTGCCCTTGCGGTCGCTCAGCACGGCGTCAGGGCCGACGAAGACCCATTCGTACTGGCCGGCGGCATCCTTCTTGTCGCGGCATTCATAGGTGATCGTGCCGGCACCCACCGTCTCCAGCACCACCTTGTTGCCGGCCGGTACCTTGATGCTGTCGGGCAGCGCGGTTTGCGCCATGGCGGCGTGGGCGGCAGTCAGGCTGAGGGCGAGCAGGCAGGTCTTGAAGGGGGTACGCATCATTGTCTCCTTGGGTTGAAAAGGTTCTGTCAGTGGCAATGCCGTAAAAACAGGGCTGACATGAGCACTACCCGCCAGCGCGGCATCTGGATGCAGGCAAGTGAAAATATTTTTTGGGCGTAAGCCGGATATGTCGGGAAGTCCGCTCGGACTGAGCTTGTCGAAGGCGTGCCTGGGGCAGCGCTCAGCGTTTTTCCAGACACTGGATGCAACGCACCTTGCGGCTTCGATCCCGCAAGGGGATTGCCGTTGGTCACCGCTCAGCCCGAACGGTTTGTGTTGGTGAGCCGCCCTTAAATCAGGCCTAAGGCGACATTTCCGTCCTCCAATGCCCCCGTTACAAGCGCGGTTGCCTTGACGCCACAAGCCGGGATACACTGCTGCCCATGCGTAGGCTGATGCTTCTATTCCTGATGCTGTGCTTGCCGCTGCAGATGCTCCATGCAGCGGAGCGCGGCTATGCGCATGCCGCGGGCGTCGATGCCCACGGCGAGTTTGCCGCCACCCATGTGCTGGCCCATGCCGAACACATGCCGCACCATCACCACGATGACGGTGTGACTCACCTCGACGACTCGCAGGCCTCCACCGAGCATCTGCTCGATTGCGAAAAGCACTGCGC
>JAIEOJ010000208.1 GCA_019750575.1 Rhodocyclaceae bacterium
GTGCCGCCACTCGGCTTGTCATCGGCACGCACCCGCTGGGGCAGCTGCAGCCACAGCGGCGATATCCGCCTCAACTGGCGCCTGATCCACCTGCCCCTGCATCTGATCGACTATGTGGTTGCGCATGAAATGGCGCACCTGATCGAGATGAACCACAGTCCGGCTTTCTGGTCCCAAGTCGAGAAGCTTTATCCGGACTGGCAGGCTGCACGCGACGAGCTCAAGCTGCGCGCAGCGAGCATTCCGATTATCTGAAGGCATCGGGGATTGTCCCCGATGCCGGTCATCGCATTCCAAGGAGAAATCATGCGCGTTCTTCACACAATGTTGCGCGTCGGCGACCTCGACCGCTCGATCAAGTTCTATACCGAAGTGCTGGGCATGCAGGTGCTGCGCCGCAACGACTATCCTGAGGGCAAGTTCACGCTGGCCTTCGTGGGTTATGGCAGCGAGGATGAGGGCGCGGTGATCGAGCTCACCCACAACTGGGGCGTGGACAAGTACGAGCTGGGCACCGCCTACGGCCATATCGCACTGGCCGTGCCCGATGCCTATGCCGCGTGTGCCGAAATCAAGGCACGCGGCGGCAAGGTCGTGCGCGAAGCCGGGCCGATGAAGCACGGCACCACCGTGATTGCTTTTGTCGAAGATCCCGACGGCTACAAGGTCGAGCTGATCCAGAAGAACTAGCTCGCGCATTCCCCATCCGCTTCCCTTGCGGAAGGGGATGGGCTAAACCTTATTCGCCAGATCCGCCCGCATGGCGGCAGCCAGTTCGTTGACGGCATCTACAAGTTCGGCCACCAGCTCGGCAGCATTGTCGGCCATGCCGGCCTTGACGGCCATCTCCAGCGTGCGTGCGGCCGTGGTTGCGCGTGGTGCGGAGAAGTTGCTGATGGCACCCTTGAGGCTGTGGGCGGTGCGATGCAGTTTCTCGGCATCGCCGCTGTCCAGGTCGTGCTGCAGGGTGGCAAGCTCGCTGGGGTAGTGCGACAGGAAGAGGCGCACGATTTCGCCATACAGCTCCAGGTCTCCACCCAGGCTGTCGATCAGGGCGCTACGGTCGAAGGGCGCTGCAGACTTGCTCATGGGTTCGGCTCCGGTCTCCGGTAGGGCGGCATCGGTCTGGCCGATGGCGTTGGCGAGTGTGGCGTCAAGCACTGTGGATTGTATGGGTTTGGATACATAGTCGTCCATGCCTGCGGCCAGGCAGCGTTCCCGGTCACCGGCCATGGCATGTGCGGTCATGGCGATGATGGGCGTGTGTTCCCCGCCATTCTGCTCCAGTTCGCGTATCGCTGCTGTGGCCTCGAAGCCGCCCATGACCGGCATCTGCACGTCCATCAGGATGGCGTCGTACTTGCGTTCACGCCAGGCATCGACTGCGGCCTGGCCATTGGCAACCACATGCGGGCGGTGGCCGAGTTTTTCGAGCATGCGCAATGCCAGCGTCTGGTTGATGGGATTGTCCTCGGCAAGCAGGATGTTGAGCGAACGCGAGACCCGTCCAGTCGGCCTTCTTTGGACTGCCCGGTTGCGATCTTCGAGCGGATGTTCTCCCAGCGCCGCAAGCAGGGTGTTCAGCAACTCATCGGCCAGCAGCGGCTTGAGCAGGCGCGAGCTGATGCCGGGATAGGGTTCTGCATCGGTGCTGCGCCGGTGCAGGTGCACGGGTTGCATGACGACCAGTGCCGGGGGCGGCAGTTGCGCCCGGATACGCGCGACGATACTGCCGCCGTCGATATCCAGCAGGGCATGGTCGATCAGGACGATACGGAAGGGTAGGCCGCTGCGGGCGGCGGTTTCAAGCTCGGCCAGCAGCGAGCCTATCGTGTCGACGCCGCACACGCGCATGCCCCAGGCGGAAAGGTGCTCGCCGAGCAGGGCGCGGTGGCGGCGACTGGTGTCGGCCACCATGATGCGGATGGCTGAAAGCACGGCCGGCAGCGGTGGCAGCGCGAGGGTGTTGCCAAGGCCGAAGCGTGCATTGAAGCGGAAGGTGCTGCCGCGGCCGGGTTCGCTTTCCGCCCAGATGCGGCCGTGCATGGCTTCGACGAGGCGCATGCAGATGGTGAGGCCGAGGCCGGTGCCACCGAATTTGCGCGTGATCGAACTGTCCACCTGGGTAAAGGCATCGAAGATGACATCCAGCTTGTCGCGCGGAATGCCGATGCCCGTATCGCGCACGTCGAACTGCAGCATGACGCTATCGTCCTCCTGCACCTGCAATTGCGTGACATGAACCTCGATCTCACCGCTGGGCGTGAACTTGATGGCGTTGCCGACCAGGTTGGTGAGCACCTGGCGCAAGCGGTGCGGATCGCCGAGCAGCGCATCCGGCACCCGGTCATCCACATGGATCAGCAGCTCCAGCCGCTGTTCGCTGGCCTTGGGCGCCAGTGCGCGCAGGGCCATGGCCACGGTATGACGCAGACTGAATTCGATATGCTCGAAATTGAGATGGCCGGCCTCGATCTTGGAATAGTCGAGCAGCTCGTTGATGATGCTGAGTAGCGCGTCCCCGGCGCTGCGGACCAGATTGAGATACTCGCGCTGTTCGCGACTCAGCTCCGTGTCCAGCACCAGCTCGGTAATGCCGATGACCGCATTCAGCGGCGTGCGTATCTCGTGGCTCATGTTGGCGAGGAAATCGCTTTTGGCCCGATTGGCATCCTCCGCGGCAGTGCGAGCATTGAGCATCGCGTCGGCAGCCTCGCGCGTTTCGGTGATGTCGCGCAGCCAGACCGTGAATTCGCGGCGTCCCGAGATGTGGCTGGCGATGACGGCGACCTCGGCGGGGAATTCGTGACCGTCGCGACGCCGTGCGGTGACCGTGCGGCGATGATCCAGAATGGCGTCGGCACGGCCCTCCTGGTAGGGCTGCATGTGTTCGATGTGCCGCGACATCAGGTGCATGGGCAGCAGCAGTGTGCTCATGTCCTGGCCGATCGCCTCGTCGCGACGGTAGCCGAAAGTTCTCTCCGCAGCCGGGTTGAACTCGGTGATGCGTCCGCCATTGTCGAGCGAAATGATGCAATCCAGCGCCGACTCGAACACGGCGCGCGTGCGTGCCGCGTCTTCGCGCACCAGTGCGGACTGGGCGGCCAGTCGCTCGGACGCATGATTCAGGGCGATGGCCAGATCACGGAGTTCCGCGCTTGTCGGTTCGACCGCCAGGCGCGCGTCACTGCGCACATGCAGCTGGTCGGCGAACTGCCGGGCCTGCGTCAACGGGCGCAGGGCGTATTGCAGCGCCCAGGCAAGGAGGCCGGCAACGATTGCCACCAGGACCAGTGCGAAAAGAACGGCCTGCACTGCGGCAAGATCGACTGCGGCAAACAGCAGCAGTGCCAGCCCGCTCAAGGCAGCCGACAGCAGCGCCAGTCGCCCGGCCAGGGTGTGCGGCAGCAGGCGCTCGGGCAGGGACAGCCGGGGGAGGGTCATTGCGGGGCTTGCACAGAGGGCATCACAGGGCTCCTTCGGGTGACCCGAACAATCGAGCTGGGGGATAGCGCTGCCACTTCATTCTAGCGCAGCCGCTGCCGCTGCCGCCTGGCTGCGCACAGGCAAAAAAAAGCCCCGCACAGCGGGGCTTGCGGGCTCGGGCGAGCTTCAGGCACGCCGACGGCGAATGCCTGCCAGTGCGGCAACACCGATACCCACCAGGGCGAGTGCGCCCGGCTCCGGCACAACACCATCGGTGTTGATGTTGTCCATGCCCCAGTACAGGCTGCCGGTGCCCGCAGTGGCGTTGAAGACCACGCTGACGAGATTGTTCCAGCCCGGGCCAAACAGGAAGGTTTCGAAATTGTTGGACACGCCATCGCTGAGGATGTTGTCGAGGTTGAAAATCGACTGTACCGTGCCGCCGCCGAACAGATTGCCCGTGACGGTGATCTGGGTGGCTTGCTCACCGCTATTCCATTCGCCGAGGTCGATGCTGCCAAGGGAGAACAGGCCACCGCCGACTTTCGACATGGTCAGTGGGTTCAGTCCCAGGAAGTTGTCCGTGACCAGAAAGGTCGAACCGCTGTTGCCATTGAAGGCATTGTTCGAGAGATGGGTATGGTCGGTGGCGGAGTCGAACTGGAAGCCCCCCGAAATCCTGTCCCCGCCGATGCTGTTGGCGCCGGGGCCGACGGCGAGATCCTCAAAGTCGACGATTGCTGCAGAGGCGGTTGCGGAAGCGCAAGCGAGCAGGGCGATGGCGGCAATCTTGTTCAGGTCCATGGGATTTCCTTCGCAAATGGTTGAGTTCCGGACGTACAGCAAATGCGAAATACAAAAGCAACAATCAGTCCACTGCAGAATTAGCAAGGAAACTGCGCCCCAAACACCTGCACCAGCGAAATTCAGCAGATCAATATGTAAAGATGACCGACACCCGGATGAACACGCTGATTCGCACTTCGAAATCAGCGGCGAAGAAAGCTCTGCATTTGAGTTGCGCGGTCATAGATGAGAGCGGGGGCTTACTTCAGGACGGTGATGCTTGCCTCGGCCGGTTCTCCAAAACAAAAGGGTCCAGCCTTTCGGCTGAACCCTTGTCTGATGGTGGGCCCCCTGGGAGTCGAACCCAGCACCAACGGATTATGAGTCCGCTGCTCTAACCAAGCATGAGCTAGAGGCCCATCCGGTCAGCGGCGTGGCGCTGACCGGGTGAAGCGGATCAGGTCTCGGAGTCGAGGAAGCTGCGCAGCTTTTCCGAGCGGGTCGGATGGCGCAGCTTGCGCAGGGCCTTGGCTTCGATCTGGCGGATGCGCTCGCGGGTCACGTCGAACTGCTTGCCGACTTCTTCCAGCGTGTGGTCGGTGTTCATTTCGATACCGAAACGCATGCGCAGCACCTTGGCTTCGCGCGGGGTGAGGCTGTCGAGGATTTCCTTGGTGACTTCACGCAGCGATGAGTACATCGCGGCATCGGCCGGCAGCAGCGTGGCCTGGTCTTCGATGAAGTCGCCCAGATGCGAATCGTCGTCGTCGCCGATCGGGGTTTCCATGGAGATCGGCTCCTTGGAAATCTTGAGGATCTTGCGGATCTTGTCCTCAGGCATGTCCATCTTGACGGCCAGGGTTGCGGGATCGGGCTCGGCGCCGGTTTCCTGCAGGATCTGGCGCGAGATGCGGTTCATCTTGTTGATGGTTTCGATCATGTGCACCGGGATGCGGATGGTGCGTGCCTGGTCGGCGATCGAGCGGGTGATGGCCTGACGGATCCACCACGTCGCATAGGTCGAGAACTTGTAGCCGCGACGGTATTCGAACTTGTCCACGGCCTTCATCAGGCCGATATTGCCTTCCTGGATCAGGTCGAGGAACTGCAGGCCGCGGTTGGTGTACTTCTTGGCGATCGAGATCACGAGACGCAGGTTGGCCTCGGTCATTTCGCGCTTGGCGCGGCGCGCCTTGGCTTCGCCGGTGGACATCTGCTTGTTGATGTCCTTGAGTTCCTTGAGCGGAATGCCGATCCGTTCCTGCAGGTCGATCAGCTTCTGCTGTTCTTCCAGGATGGCCGGTGCGGCGCGCATCAGCTGCGCCGAGTAGGGCTTGTTGGACTGCACTTCGGCCTTGAGCCATTCCATGTCGGTTTCATGGCCGGGGAAGGTCTTGATGAAGTGCGGGCGCGGCATGTGCGACTTGTCCACGCACAGGCTGAGAATCTTGCGTTCGTGGCTACGCACTTGGTCGACCATGTGGCGCACGGAGTCGCACAGGCGCTCGATGGTCTTGGAGGTGAAGCGGATGTAGAGCAGTTCGTCCGAGATCTGCTTCTGGATCTTGAGGTAGCCCTTGTCCTGCGAACCCTTCTTGACCAGTGCGGTGTAGAGCTTGCCGTAGAGTTCGTGGATGACGGTGAAACGCTCCATGGCGTCGGCCTTGAGCTGGGCCAGCGCGGCGGAGTTGGCGCCGCTGCCGCTGCCGCCGTCCTCGTCCTCTTCATCCTCGCCTTCGTCGGCTTCGATCTCGGCTTCCTCATCCTCGGCGAGTTCTTCCACTTCGCCGGCGGCATTGGGGTCGATCAGGCCGTCGACGACTTCGTCGATGCGCATTTCGTCATTGGCCACCTTGGCGGCCAGATCGAGGATCTCGACGATGGTGGTGGGGCAGGCGGAGATGGCCTGCACCATGTGCTTCAAGCCGTCTTCGATGCGCTTGGCGATCTCGATTTCGCCTTCGCGGGTGAGCAGTTCGACCGAGCCCATTTCACGCATGTACATGCGGACGGGGTCGGTGGTGCGACCGAATTCGGAGTCGACGGTGGTCAGGGCCTGTTCGGCTTCCATGGCCACTTCTTCCTCGTCGACCGGAGCCGGGCCGGCTTCGTTGAGCAGCAGGTCTTCGGCAGCCGGGGCTTCGTCGAACACCTGGATGCCCATGTCGCTGAAGGTCGAGATGATGGTCTCAATCTGTTCGGCGTCGACCATGTCGTCGGGCAGGTGGTCGTTGATTTCGGCGTAGGTCAGGTAGCCGCGTTCCTTGCCCAGGGCAATCAGGTTCTTGAGGCGGGTGCGCTTGGCCTCGATATCGGCCGGGCTGGAGGTGGCGGTGTCGATGACGCGATCCAGCTTGTCCTTGCCGCCGCGCTTGGCCTTGGCCGGCGCTGCCTTCGCTTCGACAGCGGGTGCAGCGGCCGGTGCCGGGGTTTCAACCGCCTTGGCAGCGGCCTTGGCCGCCGGAGCGGCTGCCTTTGCCGCAGGCGCAGCCGGCTTGGCCGCAGCCTTGACCGGGGCGGCCGGCTTGGCAGCCGCGGCCTTGCTGGCAGTTGCCTTGGGCGCAGCCTTGGCGGCGGGCGTCTTCACCGGAGGCTTGCTCGCAGGAGCCTTGCCCGTCGGGGCGGGCTTGGCAGCCTGCTTCACGGCGACGGGCTTCTTGGCGGCGACAGTCTTCTTGGCCGTTGCAACCGTGGCCTTTGCAGGCTTGGTGGCAGCGACTTTCGATTTGGTCGGCTTGGCGGTTTCCTTCGGCATGACTATCCTCGGCGGGTCCGGATTGCGCCGCCTAAACAGGGCGGCACGACAAAATTGGGGAACTGATCATTATACATCAAGTGCTTGGCAAGGGCTTGGCGCTGCTTTTGCGGCGCAGCAATTCCATCAGGCGTTGCTGATCGGCGGCATCGAGCCCGCCATTGCGCGCCTGTGCCGTCAGTACGGCGATTTCCTCGGCCAGGCCGGTGTTGCGGATACGCTCCACGGCGTCATTCAGTACGGCTTCAAGCTCGGTCACGTCGATTTCCTCGGCCAGCAGTCCGGCAAAGCGGGCGAGCACGCCTTCGTGCGGGCTGTTGCGGAAGTGTTCGAGCAGCATGCCCACCCCGCCGGCCGGCAATTCGCCATGCTCCAGCTGGTTGGCAATGGCATGCAGGACGGCAGCTTCCGGGCTTTTGTCCGGAATCAGCTCCAGCGGCAGGCGGCTGGCCCAGGTCGGCTGTTGCAGGACGATCTCGAGCAGGGTGTGCTCGATCGGCCGGGCGCTGGGGCGGTTGCGCGGCGCCGGCGGCGGCCGGCGACCGGGAGCTGCCATCGGCGCGATCTTGTACTGGGCCTCGAGCTCGGCCTGAGAAAAGCCGCTTCTGGCGGCCAGCTCCTTGAGCAATTGCAGACGCAGCAAGGGCGCACCCGGTCCGAACTGCGTGATCAGGGGTTCGGCCTCGGTGACCAGCAGGCGACCGCTGTCGTCGCCGTTGCCCTCGATCCGGTTGCCGAGCTCGCGCACGAAAAACTCGATGAGCGAAGTGGGCTGTGCGGCGAGCTTGTGGAAGGCCGCAGCGCCATGTTCGCGCACATAGCTGTCCGGGTCGTGCTCGGGCGGCAGGAAGAGAAAGCCGATGCTGTGGTCGTCGGCGAGGTGCGGCAGGCTGTTCTCCAGCGCCCGCCAGGCGGCCTTGCGGCCGGCCTTGTCGCCGTCGAAACAGAATACGATCTTCTCGGCCTGGCGCATCAGCTTGTGTACATGGTCGCCGGTGGTGGCGGTGCCGAGCGTGGCTACCGCGTTGCCGACACCGTGCTGGGCGAGGGCGACCACGTCCATATAGCCTTCGACGACGATCACCGTATTGGTATCGCGGATGGCCTGGCGTGCCTGCGTCAGGCCATACAGTTCGCGCCCCTTGTCGAACAGCGGCGTTTCCGGCGAGTTCATGTACTTGGGCGTGTCGTCCGGATTGATGATGCGCCCGCCGAAGCCGATGACATTGCTACGTGCATCGAGAATGGGGAACATGATGCGGTCGCGGAAGCGGTCGTAGCGGCGGCCCTGCTCGTTGTCGATGACGAGGCCGACGGTGGCGAGATCGGGGGACTTGTAGTCGGGGTAGACACTTGCCAGGCCCTGCCACTCGTCCGGCGCATAGCCGAGGCCGAAGCGGGCGGCGATTTCGCCGGTCAGGCCGCGGCCCTTGAGATAGTCGATGGCGCGCGGCGATTGCTTGAGCTGCTCCTTGTAATAGCGCTGCGCCTTCGCCATCAGCTCGGTCATCGAGGCCTTTTTCTCGACGTACTGGGGGTTCTGGCTGCGGCCCTCATTCGGCACGGTGAGGCCGAGATTACCCGCCAGTTCCTCGACGGCATCGACGAAACCCAGGCCCTGGTGCGCCATGATGAAGCCGATGGCGCTGCCGTGGGCGCCGCAGCCGAAGCAGTGATAGAACTGCTTGGTCGGGCTGACCGTGAAAGAGGGGGACTTTTCCGAATGGAAGGGGCAGCAGGCGCTGTAATTGGCGCCGGCCTTCTTGAGCGGGACGTAACGCTGAACGACATCGACGATATCGACGCGATCCAGCAGTTCCTGGATGAAGCTGTCCGGAATCATGCCCTGACCCCGTCAGCGCTTCAGGCGAGCGCGGCCTTGACCAGCTTGGAGACTTCGCCCATGTCGGCGCGTCCGGCAACCTGCGGCTTGACCAGGGCGATGACCTTGCCCATGTCGGCCGGGCCGGCAGCGCCGCTTTGCGCCACGGCCGCCTTGATGATGGCGCCGATCTCCTCGGCCGACATCTGCTGCGGCATGTAGGCGGCGAACACATCGACTTCAGCCTGCTCGGTATCAACCAGATCCTGGCGGCCGGCAGTCTGATACTGGGCGATGGATTCCTTGCGCTGCTTCAGGGCCTTTTCGATGATGGCCAGCACGCCGGCATCGTCGAGCTCGATACGCTCGTCCACTTCCTTCTGCTTCATGGCGGCCAGCAGCAGGCGCAATGCGTCGCGGGTCTTGCTGTCGCCGGCACGCATGGCGTTCTTCATGTCGTCGTTGATGCGGAGCTTGAGAGTCATTGCTTTACTCAATCTGAAAAAGCCATAGGAAAAACCTCAGTTGCCGCTCAGTATAGGCGGCAGCCGAGGTTTTTGATTTGGTGCTGAGCCCCGAAGCAAGGGGCGGCTGACCCCGCTAAGCGGGGCAAGCGATCAGTACAGCTTCGGCGGCAGGGTCTGGCTGCGCACGCGCTTGTGATGGCGCTTGACGGCAGCAGCAAGCTTGCGCTTGCGTTCGGCGGTGGGCTTCTCGTAGAACTCGCGCGCGCGCAGCTCGGTCAGCAGACCGGTTTTTTCAATGGCGCGCTTGAAGCGACGGATCGCAACTTCAAACGGCTCGTTTTCCTTGACGCGAATACCTGGCATTGCTTCGTACCTGATGAGTTGGAACAAAATGAGGCGCGAATTATGGACGTTTCTGGTCAGCGTGTCAAAGAAAATCTGACAAGACCGCCAAAGTGCCGAATTTTGACATTCCAAGGGAACCTGAAACCGGCACAAGTTGTCGGATGAAAGTATGAACTGATTGTCGCGATCAGCCCTATACGGCTTGGCCCTCCAACCCTAATAAGATAGAATCCTGCACATGAATACCATCGTTCATCTCAATTCCGGCGACGAACGTCTTCAGCGTCAGCAAGAGTTCCGCCGCCAGTTCGCCTCCAATTTCAATGCCGCGCTTGACCGGCGCGGCTCGATACCGCCCGGTTATGGCCGGGTCACCGCGGTTGCCCAGCTCTTTGACGTCAGCCAGAACACGGCGACGGCATGGGTGCGCGGCGATGGCGTGCCTGAACTGTTCCGTCTGCCCGAAATCGCCAAGACCCTGAACACCACGGTCGAGCAGCTGGTGATGGGCGATGCCGGTAGTGGCGCCCATATCGTCGACGAGCAATATGCCGTCATCGACCTGCACCCGGACAACACCGCCGACGGCCACGCCATCTACACGCTGCCGGAAACCCTGCGCGATATCGGCCTGCCCCGTGATGTCAAGATGATGCGCGTGCAGTCCGAGGACATGGAGCCCTATCTGCGTTCCGGCGACATCGTGGTCTATGATCCGCGCGTCAATCGCATCCAGACCAATGGCGTCTATGTGCTGCAGGTGAATGACAAGTTCGTCGTGCGCCGTGCCCAGTCCGGCCTCAAGAAGGAAGTGCGCCTGATCTGCGACAACGCCAAGTTCAGCGAGGAAGTGCTGGCGCCGGAAGACTTTGCCGAAAGCCCGGACGACAGCGGCCGCGTTGCCGTCGTCGGCCAGGTGCTGGCGCGCGTGCTGCTGGGTCGTTGATCGACGCTTGAGCCCCTTGCCGTACAATCAATGCCCCGGCTTGTCCGGGGCATTGTCATTTCAGGCCTGACCGTATTTACGGCCGGCCGGTTTGGGTAACACATAGCTATGCTAGTCCTCGGCGTCGAATCCTCCTGTGATGAAACCGGTATCGCCCTTTACGATACCGAGGCGGGCCTGCTCGCCCATGCCGTGCATACCCAGGTGGCGATGCACGAAGCCTATGGCGGCGTGGTGCCTGAACTGGCGTCGCGCGACCACATTCGCAGGCTTATTCCCCTGCTCGAGTCCGTACTCAATCACTCAGGGAAGGCAAAGCAAGACATAGAAGCAATCGCTTACACCGCAGGTCCGGGACTGGCCGGCGCCCTGCTGGTCGGATCGAGCTTTGCGGAAGCACTGGCTGTCGCCTTGGGCATTCCGGCCCTGCCCGTGCATCATCTTGAAGGCCACCTGCTCTCGCCCCTGCTGGCGTCCGATCGTCCCGACTTTCCCTTTGTTGCCCTGCTGGTTTCCGGCGGCCATACCCAGCTCATGGAAGTCACCGATGTCGGCGAATACCGCCTGCTCGGCGAGTCGCTGGACGATGCGGCGGGCGAAGCCTTCGACAAGACCGCCAAGCTATTGAGCCTCGGTTATCCCGGTGGTCCGGCCCTGGCGAGGCTGGCGGAGTCGGGCACGCCGGCCAGGTACAAGCTGCCCCGCCCCATGCTCAACAGCGGCGATTTCGACTTCAGCTTCTCGGGTCTGAAGACGGCGGTGCTGACCGCGGTGAACAAGGGGGTCCTGAATGAGGCCGAGGGCCCTGCCGATCTGGCCGCCGAATTCCAGGAAGCCGTGACCGAGGTACTGGCCGCCAAGTCGCTGGCGGCGGTGCGCGCCTGCAAGCTGTCGCGGCTGGTAGTTGCTGGCGGCGTTGGCGCCAACAAGCGCCTGCGCGAACGCCTCAACGCCATGGGCGCCAAGCACAAGATCCGCGTGTATTACCCGGAGGTGGCGCTATGTACCGACAACGGCGCCATGATTGCCTTCTGCGGCGCACAGCGTCTGCAGAAGCAAAAGGCCGAAAAGCGCGACGGCGCCTTCGCCATCCGCCCGCGCTGGCCGCTGGATCAGATCAACACCTGAAAAAGCTTTCACCACAGAGGCACAGAGACGGAGAGAAAAGCAAAAGACGAGCATGCTCCCTCCCGGTTTTCTCTGTGCCTCTGTGTTCGGCGCTTCAGACTTTCTT
>JAIEOJ010000287.1 GCA_019750575.1 Rhodocyclaceae bacterium
GGCTGATGCCGAACTGGGCCGAGCACGGCATGACGCGCAGCATCATCAGCTTCCAGCGCGCCGAGTAAGGAAGACCTTCACGCGGGGCCTAACCCCTACCAGGCCAGCGTCCGCTGGCTGTGAAAGACGCGCGGCTCGCCACTGAGCGGATCGACAAACGCGATTTCGCGCGCCAGCAGTTGCAGGGGCTGCGAGAAGTCGTCGCCCTTGTCCTCGATCACCGCCGGGTACCAGGGATCATGCTGTATCGGCACGCCCAGCGCCGCCATATGGGCGCGCAGCTGGTGCTTGCGGCCGGTATGCGGTTCGAGGCGGTACTTGGCCAGTGAGCCGCGCTGTTCGATCAGGGCAATCCGCGTCTCGCTGTTGGGCTCGCCCGCCACTTCCTGCATGGTGAAGAAGCGCTCGCCGTTGCGCGAGCCTTCCTGCAGCAGGCTGCGATGCACGCGCGGCAGTTCGAGATCGGCGCGGTAGGGCGCGATCGCTTCATAGGTTTTCTGCACCGTGCGCTGCTCGAACAGCGCCTGGTACTTGCCGCGACTCGGCGGATGGATGCAGAACAGCACCAGCCCCGCCGTCTCGCGGTCGAGGCGGTGGATGGGCGTCAGCTCTGGCAGGTCGAGCTTGCTGCGCAGGCGTGCCAGCAGGGTCTCGCGCAGATAGCGCCCGCCGGGTACGGTGGCAAGGAAGTGCGGCTTGTCGACGACCAGCAGATGTTCGTCGCGATACAGCACCTGCTCTGCAAACGGCACCGGCGTTTCCGGCGGCACCTCGCGGTAGTACCAGATCCGCGAGCCTGGCCGGTACGGTGTATCGGCGGCCATGATGCGCCCCGCTTCATCCACAATCTCGCCGCGCGCGAGGCGCGCCTCGAGCACGCTGCGCTCCAGATGCGGAAAGCGCTCGACCAGCCAGCTCAGCAGATTGGGCCACTGCCCTTGCGGCAGCCAGGCATAGCTGGGCGGAACGGCATCCCTGACGGGCAGTGGTGATGGCAGCGGCTTGGTCACGGCAGAAGCCTACGACTCACGACACAGACTCCGGCGCACGCACGCTCGCCGTCACTGCATTTTTGCCTGCGGGCCTTTCACAGGCACCCGGACGAAACTCGAGATCAGGCAGCGCCGCCAGCGCCTGAATGCCTTTGCTGCCCTGCTCGGCGGCGCGGCGCAGATCGCTCAGGCGCGCCAGCCAATCATAGACTTGATGCGTATTCGCCTGGCCTGCGGCACCGATACGCAACAAGTCGGCCTTACCCTGTTGATAGCTTGTTTCAAATTGCGCCAGCATCTCGCGCACCAGTTCAGTACTGCCTGAATGCTGGAGTAGCTCCGGATCAGCCGCGGCAAACAGGCGCTGCGCATCCGTAAATACCGGCGCGACGGCGGCCATGATGATCGCCTGTTCATCGCCTGCTGCCCCTGCCAGCGTGCGTTCATCGTCGGCACCGAGAATCCCGACATGGTAGGTCAGGCGCGCCATGGCTTCGAAGTAAGCGGCAATGCGGAGCATTTCCGGCAGCTGCACTGCGATCTCGGCCGAGACAGCACCACGGCTCAACTGGCTGATGAACTCGCCGATCCGTTGCTGCAGGCTATTGACCACCTCCAGCCGCTGACTCAGCTTTTGACGCGCCTGCAGCGAGGGCTCAGTCCATGGTTCAGCGCGCGGGTTCAGGTGTACGGCAGCATCCGCCAGCTGCACTGCATAACTGCCCATACGTGCCAGTTCACGGTGCAGGGCCTGTTGTGCCAGGGCCGGCACCGCAATCACATTGCGGTCCAGATAGCGCGGCTTGGCCTCGTCTTCGTCGGTACGGCGAAAGCGCGCCAGCAGGAAACGCGACAGCGAACCGGCAATGGGCCACATCAAGAGCACACCGAGGGCATTGAAAAGCGTGTGAAAAATCACCAGCTGCCCGACCGGATCGCTGCCTCCCATATAGCGCTGCTGCAGGAACTCGATGAGCATGAGCAATGGCGCCAGCACAATCAAGGCGACGACTGCCGTGATCAGGTTGAAAAGCACATGGGCCATGGCCAGACGCCGCGCATTCGCGGTTGCACCGATGGCCGCCAGAATCGCGGTCAGCGTGGTGCCGATATTGGCGCCAATGACCATGCAGGCACCGGCGCTCAGCGGGATCATGCCCCCCGCTACCGCCGCCAGGGTGATGGTGAGCGTGGCCGATGAAGCCTGTAACAGGATGGTGAGGACCAGACCGACCAGCACGGCCAGCAGATGATCGGCCAGGCCATCGCCGAGTTCGGGGAGGGCATCGGTGCCAAGACTCTCGAAACCCTGCTTGAGCATGTCGATGCCAAGAAAGAGCACGCCAAAACCGGCAATCGCAGCGCCGATGGCACCGCGTCGTGTGCCATTACCCGTGATCTTGAGCGCCATGCCGATGCCGACAAATGGCAATGCATAACTTTGCAGGTCGACCTTGAAGCCGACCATCGCGATCAGCCAACCGGTTGCGCTTGAACCCACGTTGGAGCCAAAAATGGCCCACAGCGCAGAGGAGAAACTCAGCAGCCCGGCATTGACGAAGCCGAGCATCGCCACGGTCAGTGCCGTTGACGATTGCATCAATGCGGTGAGCGATAGCCCTGTGATCAGGCCGTGCAAGGGTGTGCGCGTCCAGGTCGCGAGAATGCGTTCGAGCGTACGTCCGGCCGCAAGCTTGAGGCCATCGGTCAACAAGCCCATGCCAAGCAGAAACAAACCGACGCCCCCGAGCAGGGCAATCAGAACCTGCAAAGTCTCGGAACTCGTAGCCATGGTGCACAGAAAAACAAGAAGGCACGAATCGTGACACGGAAGCAAGCGAATGAGCAAGCGCCACGCAGTGGCCAGGCTTGCCAGCCGTGCCCTTAAGAAAGCCTTAATCCTGGCCTCTTATGCTCGGGTACTACCTTAGCCAGAGCCACGCCCATGTTGCCCGCCCGCCTTGCACTGTCCACCGCCCTGCTTGCGACCCTGAGCTTTGCCGTCGCGGCCGAACCGCTTGTGCTGCAAGCCACCCAGCTCAAAGCGCTGGGCATCGAGACACGCCGGGCGGCAGAGGCAGGTGGCGGGCGCAGCGGCACGCTGCCGGCGCGCGTGCTGGTGCCGAACGCGCAGATGCGCGTGATCTCGGCCCCGGTCGCCGGCATGGTCGAAGTATTGAACGTGGCGCCGGGCGAAAGCGTCAAGCGCGGCCAGGTGCTGGCACAGCTGGCCAGCCCGCAGGCGCTGGAACTGCAGCGCGACGCGCTGCAATCGGGCAGCCAGGCGCAGTTGCTGCAGCAAAGCCTCAAGCGCGACGAACTGCTGTTTGCCGAAGGCCTGATTCCCGAATCACGGCTGCAAGCCACGCGCGCGGCCGCCGCGCAGGCGGCCGCGCAGGCCAGCGAACGGCGTCAGGGGCTGACGCTGGCGGGTGTGACGCCCGGCAAGCTGGGCGGCCCGCTGGCGCTGACTGCGCCCATCGATGGCGTGGTGCTCGAACAGGGCGCACAGCTGGGCCAGCGTGTCGAAAGCTCGGCGCTGATCTACCGCATCGCCAAGCTCGATCCGCTGTGGCTGGAAATCCAGGTGCCGCAGGTACACACCGCCGGCCTCAAGCTGGGCATGCCGGTGAAGATTGCCAACAGTACGGTCAGCGGCAAGCTGATCGCCATCGGTCGTGCCATCGATGCCGCCAGCCAGACCGTGCTGCTGCGGGCGGCCGTGAGCGAGGGCGCCGACACGCTGCGCCCCGGCCAGGTGGTTGAAGTCGAACTTGAACTCGCTGTCGGCGACAAGCAGCAGCGCCTGCCGGCGACGGCGCTGGTGCGCAACCAGAAGGAAACGCTGGTCTTCGTGCAGGCCACCGCCAAGGACCAGCAGGTTCAGTTTGAAGCGCGCCGCGTGCGTGTGATCAGCCAGAGCGGCGACACCGTGCTGGTCGAAGGCGTCGCCGCGAACGATGTCATCGCGGTCAAGGGTGTATCCGGCCTCAAGGCCATGCTCACCGGCGTGGGCCGCGAATAATGCTGGCCGCCCTGATCCGCTTTTCGCTTGGCCAGCGCCTGCTCGTGCTGGTGCTGACCGGCATGCTGACCGGCGCCGGCATCTATGCCTTCCACGGCTTGCCCATCGATGCCTTCCCGGATGTCTCGACCACGCAGGTCAAGATCATCCTCAAGGCGCCGGGCATGACGCCGGAGGAAGTGGAAACCCGTCTCGCCGTGCCGGTTGAGCAGGAAATGCTGGGCATTCCACACCAGCGCCTGCTGCGCTCGGTGTCGAAATACGCGCTGACCGATATCACCATCGATTTTGAGGACGGCACCGACATCTACTGGGCGCGCCAGCAGGTCGGCGAACGCCTTGCCGCCGCCATGGACAATCTGCCGCCGGGCGCGAGTGGTGGCATGGCGCCCATTACTACGCCGCTGGGCGAGATGTTCATGTTCACGCTGGAAGGCGACATGTCGCTGGCAGAAAAACGCGCCCTGCTCGACTGGGTGATCCGCCCGCAACTACGCACCATACCCGGCGTGGCCGATGTGAACAGCCTCGGCGGCGAAGTCCGTAGCTTCGAAGTGGTGCCGCAGCCGCAAGTGCTGGCGGCGCGCGGGATTTCGCTGCAGGAATTGCAGCATGTGCTGGAGAACAACAACCGCAACGACGGCGCCGGCCGTCTCAGCGACGGCGAAGAAGCGCTGCTGGTGCGCGCCGAGGGGGCCATCCGCACGCTGGATGACGTGCGCGCCATCGTCGTGCAGAACAAGAACGGCAATGTAGTGCGTGTCGGCGATGTGGCCGACGTACGCTTTGGTGCGCTGACCCGCTACGGCGCCGTCACGCGCAACGGCGAGGGCGAAACCGTACAGGGCTTGGTGCTGGGGCTGCGCGGCGCGAATGCGCAGAGCGTGGTCAGCGGGGTCAAGGCCAAGCTCGCCGAGATTGCGCCGACGCTGCCCAAGGGCGTGAGCATCGACACCTTCTACGACCGCAGTAATCTGGTCGATCGCGCCGTCGGCACGGTGGCCAAGGCGCTGCTCGAAGCCATTGTGCTCGTCGTGCTGCTCCTGCTCGCTTTCCTCGGCAACCTGCGTGCGGCTGTCGTGGTTGCACTGATGCTACCGCTCTCCGCGCTGGCCACCTTCATTCTGATGCGCAGTTTCGGCCTCAGCGCCAATCTCATGAGTCTGGGCGGGCTGGCCATCGCCATCGGCATGCTCGTCGATGCGGCCGTGGTGGTGGTCGAGAACGTCGAGAGCCAGTTCGCCTCGGCGCAGGACAACCTGCCCACGCTGCACCTGATCTTCCGCGCCGCGCGCGAGGTGGCGATGCCGGTGGCTTCGGGCATTCTCATCATCATTATCGTGTTCCTGCCGCTGCTGACCTTGCAGGGTCTGGAAGGCAAGATGTTCGGGCCGGTGGCGCTGACCATCGTGTTTGCACTGTCCGCCTCGCTGCTGCTCTCGCTGACGGTGGTGCCCGTGCTCGCCTCCTACCTGATCAAGCGCGGCCATCATCACGAGCCCTGGCTGGTACGCAAGACCAATGCGCTCTACGCGCGCCTGCTCGATCACGCCCTCGCCCACAGCCGCCAGTTCATCATCGGTGCCCTGCTCGCGCTCGCTGCCGCTGCCGGCGCCTTCCTGCTGCTGGGCAAGAGCTTCATGCCGACCATGGACGAAGGCGATCTGATCATGCAGCTGGAGAAGCTGCCCTCCATCGGTCTCGACCAGACCATCGCCATCGACAGCCGCGTGCAGCAGGCGATCCTGGCCCAGGTGACGGAGGTCACAGCCATCGTCGCCCGCGCCGGCGCCGACGAGCTGGGTCTCGATCCCATGGGCCTCAACCAGACCGACACCTTCATGGTGCTGGCGCCGCGCGATACCTGGCGCAAGTCTGATCCAGCCTGGCTGGCCGACCAGCTGCGCACGGTCATGCACGATTTTCCGGGCATCGGCTATGCCTTCACCCAGCCCATCGACATGCGCGTCTCGGAAATGCTGACCGGCGTGCGCGGCGATCTGGCGATCAAGGTCTACGGCGCCGACCTCACTACGCTCAACCGCCTCGCCACCGAGATCGAAGCGGTGGTCAAGGACCTGCCGGGCGCCGAAGACACCTTCACCCTGCGCAACGACGGCGTGCAATACCTGCGCATCAACGTCGACCGCCTCGCCGCCGGCCGCTTCGGCCTCAATGTCGATACGATCCAGAACGATCTGAAGGCCCTGCTTGAAGGCCGCAATGTCGGCACCGTCATCGAGCAGGGCCGGCGCGTGCCGGTGGTGTTGCGCGGCCCGTCGGAACTGCGCGCTTCGCCGGCCGATTTCGCTTCACTGCGCCTGTCGCTGCCCGACGGCGGCAGCGTGCCGCTGGCGAGCATTGCCACGCTGCAACGCATCGACGGGCCGGTCAAGGTGGACCGCGAGAATGCGCAGCGTTATGTCGTGGTGCAGTCCAACGTGCGCGATCGCGATCTGGTCGGCTTCGTCGATGACGCCAAGGCCGCTGTCGCCGCCAGGGTGCAGTTGCCCGAGGGCTACCGCATCGCCTGGGGCGGCCAGTTCGAGAACCAGCAGCGCGCGGCAGCGCGCCTGACCGTGGTGGTGCCGATCGCCCTGCTCCTGATCTTCTTCCTGCTTTTCTCCACCTTCGGCTCGGTGCGACAGGCGCTGCTGGTGCTGTCCAACATTCCCTTCGCCATGATCGGCGGCGTGTTCGGTCTGCTGCTTGCCGGCGAATACCTGTCGGTGCCGGCCTCGGTCGGCTTCATCGCCCTGCTCGGCATCGCCGTGCTCAACGGCGTGGTGATGGTGACTTACTTCAACCAATTGCTGGCGCGCGGCATGTCGCTGGCCGAGGTCGTGGTCGAGGGCGCCCATCGCCGCCTGCGCCCGGTGCTGATGACCGCGAGCATTGCCGCCTTCGGCCTGCTGCCCATGCTGTTCGCCAGCGGCCCGGGTTCCGAGGTGCAGCGCCCGCTCGCCATCGTGGTGATCGGTGGCCTGATCACCTCCACCGCGCTGACGCTGGTGCTGCTGCCCATCCTGTTCCGCCGCTTCGGCCTGGCGCAAGCGCCGGCCACCAGGGAGATGCCGAATGACTAAGACCCTGCTGACGCTGATCATGCCCGACGATGTGGCCCAGCATGTCGAAGACCTGCTACTGCAACATCCGGAACGGGTGCCAGGCTTCACCAGCACCGCCACTTACGGCCACGGCCCGGCGGTGCCTCTGCTGGAAGCGTCGGATCTGGTCAGCGGCCACACACCACGCACCCAGATACAGATGCTCGGCCCGGAAACCGACATGCGCGCCGTGCTCGACATCATCAAGCAGGAATTGCCACGCGCGCACATCTTCTTCTGGCTGCAACCCGTGATCGAGGCAGGCTATCTATGAAGCGACTGATCTGTATCTCTCTGGCCGCGCTGACGGGCTCCGTCTTCGCTGCCGAAGCCACGCCCAATCTGCCGTCCAGTGCGGTGGTGCAACGTGTGCTGTTCGCCAACCCGGGCATCCAGGCCGCCAGCAGCCAGGTACAGGTTGAGGAGGCCAACAAGGTCAAACTGGAGGCGGGCAGCTATGAGTGGAGCGTGCGGCTTGGCAGTCAACAGCGGAAGAGCTATCCGGGTGCCAGCCCGGACCAGCGTTTCAATGAATGGAACGCCGCGCTCGAACGGCCGCTGCGCCTGCCCGGCAAGGCCTCGCTGGATGCCGAACTCGGCGCGGCCGGCGTGGCACTGGCCGAGACTGCGCGCGGCGACGTACGCCACGAGACCAGCCGCAGCCTGCTGTCAATGTGGTTTGCCTGGCTGCGCGAAACCGTCAGCGCGCGCCAGTGGACCGAACACGTCGAACTCCTGTCGCAACAGACGCGCGCCATCCAGCGCCGCCAGCAACTCGGCGATGCAGCCAGGCTGGAAGCGGTGCAGGCGGAAGGCGCTCTGGCTCAGGCACAGGCGCAGTTGGTGCAGGTGCAGGTGCGCGAGCAGACTGCCGCCGAAGCCCTGCGCCGCCGCTTCCCCGGCCTGCCCATGGAGATGCAGACGCGCATTGCCGAGCCCGTGACCGTCACCGGTACGCAAAACGAATGGGTAGACGTCATACTCGAACACAGCCATGAGCTGCTGCTGGCGCGTGGCATCACGCAACGCGCGCAACTTTCGGCCAGCCGCAGCGGACGCGACCGCATGCCCGATCCCACCGTGGGGATTCATGTCTCGAGCGAACGCGGTGGCGAAGACCGTATCGTCGGCGCCTATATCAGCATTCCCCTGCCCGGTACCGCACGCCGCGCCAGCTCGGATGCGGCCCTGGCGCAGGCAGATGTCGCAGCGCGTGAGGAAATCGCCGTCGCGCAGAAGGTAAGCAGCGAAGCCGCCATCCTCTATCAGTCGGCCGTCGCGGCCTTCTCGACCTGGCAAGCCGGGCGCGAATCGGCTGAGCGGCTCACGCAGGCGGCCAATATGAGCGCACGCGCCTACCAGCTCGGCGAAGGCAGCCTCAACGATCTGCTCACGGCGCGCCGGCTGGCCAATGAAGCCAGCCTCTCGGCCCGCCTGCTCCAGCTCGACGCCCTGGCCCTGCGTTACCGCCTGCTGCTGGACGCACATCGGCTCTGGGATTTCGATGAAGAACCGACACAGATCAGCCAGCGCAATTAAGCAAGGTTTAAGAGTCCCGGCCTAGACTGATCGCATTGCACAAGGAGTCACGTCATGCAGAAAATTCTGGTCTGGGATTGGCCGGTCCGTATCGGCCACTGGCTCATGGCAGCCGGCTTTGGCATCGCCTGGCTGACCGCCGAGAGCGAGTCGCTGCACGCACTGCACATTGTTGCCGGCGCCATCGTGCTGGCGGTCGCCACTTTCCGCCTACCCTGGGGGTTGATCGGCTCGCGCTATGCTCGCTTCCGTGACTTCGTGCGCGGGCCACAGCAGATCCGCGCCTACCTCAAGCAAATGCTCGAACTCGCCCCACCCGAGACGGTCGGGCATAACCCGGCCGGCGCAGTCGCAATCCTGCTGTTGCTGGGACTTGGCATCCTCACCAGCCTGCTCGGCTGGGCGCTTGAAGTGGAGCTCGCCGGTCACTGGCTGGAAGAAGTACATGAATTCGTTGCCGGTCTGATGCTGACGGTGGTTGCAGTACACCTGCTCGGCGTTGCCGCCGGCAGTCTGCTGCATGGCGAAAACCTGGTACGCGCCATGCTCACCGGCTACAAGCAAGGCACGGCGCAGCAAGCCATCCGCTCGGCGCGACCGTTTGCTGCCGTGCTGTTGATCGCCTGGATCGTCACCATCTGCTGGTATCTGCTGCGCTGATAGAATCGACGCATGCGCATCCTGCTTGTCGAAGACGATCCCCAGCTGGGCGACGGTTTGACCGTGGGCCTGCGTCAGGCCGGCTTCGCGGTGGACTGGGTGCGCGACGGCCATAGCGCCGATCATGCGCTGGCGAGCGAAAGCTTCGATCTGCTGGTGCTCGATCTCGGCCTGCCGCGCCTGTCGGGTATGGACGTGCTGCAGCAGGCGCGCCGCCGCGGCCAGCAACTGCCCATCCTCATCCTCACCGCGCGCGACGCCACCGGTGACAAGATAGCCGGCCTTGATGCCGGCGCCGACGACTACCTGGTCAAGCCGGTCGACATCGATGAACTGGCGGCGCGCATCCGCGCCCTGAGCCGGCGCAGCGCCGGGCGCGCCGCACCCTTGCTGATTCACGGCGAGCTGCAGCTCGATCCCGCCGCACACACGGTGACCTTGTCCGGCGCAGAGATGGACCTGTCGGCGCGCGAGTTCTCCCTGCTGCAATTGCTGCTGGAGAACACCGGCCGCGTGCTGACCCGCTCGCAGCTTGAGCAATCGCTCTACGGCTGGCGCGATGAACCGGACAGCAATGCACTTGAAGTGCACATCCATCACCTGCGCAAGAAGCTGGGCACGGACCTGATCCGCACCCTGCGCGGGGTCGGCTACACGATCCCGAAATGAATACCGCCTGGTTCTCGCTGCGACGCCGCCTGCTCGGCCTGCTGCTTGGCGGCGTGTCGGCGGCCTGGCTGGCAACCATGGCATTCAGCTATATCGACGCCCACCACGAAGTCGATGAACTTTTCGACGCCCAGCTGGCGCAGGCGGCACAAACACTGCTGGCGCTCGCCAGCCACGATGATGGCGATGGCATTGAGGATGTCGGCGAGGTGGCGCACAAATACCAGCGCCAGTTGCGCTTCCAGATCTGGCGCAATGACGGCAAGCTGCTGATGCGATCGAACAATGCGCCGACAACTGCACTCACGGAAGTCGCGGGTTTTTCCGAAGTCGAAACCGAGGACGGGCACTGGCGCCAGTTCAGCCAGTGGAACCCCGAGCGCACCCTGCAGGTACAGGTCAGCGAAAACCACTACTTCCGTGACGACCTGATCGGCCAGATTGCCTGGCGTCTGTTACTGCCCGCCTTGTTCGGTCTGCCGCTGATCGGCCTCGGCGTGTGGATCGCGACACGGCGCGGACTCGCCTCGCTCGACGAACTGGCGGCGCAGATCGCCAGCCGTGAACCGCAACAGCTGGAAGCGCTTCGTCCGGCGGCTGCGCCAGAGGAAGTACGCCCCATGCTGGAGGCCTTGAATGATCTGTTCCAGCGCGTCGAAGGCGCGCTGGAGGCGGAGCAGCGCTTCACCGCGGATGCCGCGCATGAACTGCGCACGCCGCTGGCCGCCCTGCAGGCCCAGTTGCAGGTCGCCTTGCGCGCCCGCGACGCCGCCGAGCGCGACCGCTCACTGGCACAGCTGCAAACCGGACTGACGCGCGCCTCGCATCTAGTCGACCAGATGCTGCAGCTCGCACGCCTCGATCCGCATGCCGGCCTGCCCGATCCCAAGCCCGTGGATCTGGGCCGCTTGAGCGAGGCCGTGTGCGCCGAACTCGGCCCGCTGATTCTTGCGCGCAAGCTCGACTTCGCGCTGGAGGCAGACAAGGACTGCATCATCAGCGGTCAGACCGAATGGCTGCACGTCCTGATCCGCAACCTCATCGACAATGCCGTACGCTACACCCCGGACGGCGGTCAGGTCCAGGTGAGCATCCGCGGCGACGCCCAAGTCGCCATTCTCGAAGTCAGCGACAGCGGGCCGGGCATTCTGCCGGAAGAAAGACCGGCCGCCCTGCAACGCTTTCGCCGCCTCAACCAGGGCGGGGAAAGCGGCAGCGGCCTGGGTCTGGCCATCGTCGCGCGGATTGCCGAGCTGCACGGCGCCACAGTCGAACTGGCAGACAGTCGCTACGCCCACGGCCTGTGCGTGCGTGTCAGCTGGCCGCGCAGTGTGGCAAGGCACTGAACAACACATCGGAACAACTGTCTGCGGATAGCCGAATCGGTTCGCGCAGTATCGAGGTCGTTACAGCATTCAGGTTTACTTACAAAAGCATGTCCCGTTTCATCAAACCGGCGCTTATAGTTTGAACGCAGCTCAACTCAAGGAGATCAACATGAAGTTCAATGCTATCGCCACTGCCAGTGCCGTGATACTCGCCCTCTCTGCCGCGCCGGCTTTTGCAAAAAACGAGAAGGTTGGCAAAGATCACAGCGCCACACCGGATATGAGCGATCAGGGTATGCACAACACCAATAGCGCCTACTCCACTGATCGCGACAAAGGCCGTGAACGCTCCGCCGAGCGCATGAGCGAATCGGGCGCCGCCCACAGCCATTCCGGCGATCCGCAGCGGGACAAGGAATACAAGGTCAAGAAGATCAAGAAGGACAAGGCCGATTAAATTCGGCCTGCCAAAATGTGAAAAGGCCGCCCGTGGGCGGCCTTTTCACATTTTGGCA
>JAIEOJ010000258.1 GCA_019750575.1 Rhodocyclaceae bacterium
TTCGCCGCCGCGGTTGGCATCCCGCTCGGCTTCATGCTCGGCCGCTTCAAGTTCATGAGCAGCATGTTCGATCCCATAATCAGCCTGCTGCGCCCGGTGTCGCCGCTGGCCTGGCTGCCGATCGGCCTGCTCGTGTTCAAGAAGGCCGACCCGGCCGCCACCTGGACCATCTTCATCTGCTCGATCTGGCCGATGATCCTCAACACCGCCGAAGGTGTGCGCCGCGTGCCCAGCGACTACATCAATGTCGCCCGCGTGCTGAACCTGTCCGAGATGAAGACCGTCACCAAGATCCTGTTCCCGGCCGTGCTGCCCTACATGCTGACCGGCATACGCCTTTCCATCGGCACCGCCTGGCTCGTCATCGTGGCTGCAGAAATGCTGACCGGCGGCGTGGGCATCGGCTTCTGGGTGTGGGACGAGTGGAACAACCTCAAAGTCGAGCACATCATTATCGCGATTTTCGTGATCGGTCTGGTTGGTCTGATGCTCGAACAAATGTTGATTCGCTTGGCCAAGCGGTTCAGTTACGAATCGCGATAAAGATGTGCCCAAATTAAGACGCAAGGGGGCTCCGCCCCCTTGGAACCCCTCACTAGTTAGTCGGGAGAATTCAAATGTCCAAGCCCCTCGTCAAAGTTGAAGATGTCGGTCAGACCTTCGATACCAAGAATGGCAAGTTCGTCGCGTTGCGCGACATCAATCTGGAGATTCGTGAAGGCGAAGTGGTGTCGCTGATCGGGCACTCCGGTTGCGGCAAGTCCACGCTGCTCAACCTCATCGCCGGCCTCACCTTGCCGAGTTCCGGCGGGCTGATCTGCGATGGCCGCGAGATCGCCGGACCCGGACCGGAACGTGCGGTGGTGTTCCAGAACCACTCCCTGCTGCCCTGGCTCACCTGTTTCGACAATGTCTACCTCGCCGTCGAACGTGTCTTCGGTGCCAAGGAAGGCAAGGACAAGCTGCGTGCGCGCACCACGGATGCCCTCAAGATGGTGCGCATGGATCACGCCATGGACAAGTTCCCGCACGAAGTCTCGGGCGGCATGAAGCAGCGCGTCGGCATCGCGCGCGCCTTCGCCATGGAGCCCAAGATCCTGCTGATGGACGAGCCCTTTGGCGCACTCGATGCGCTGACCCGCGCCAGCCTGCAGGACGAACTGATGCGCGTCATGTCCGAGACCGGCGCCACCGTCGTCATGGTGACGCATGATGTGGACGAGGCGGTGCTGCTGTCGGATCGCATCGTCATGATGACCAATGGCCCGGCCGCCACCATCGGCCAGATTGTCGATGTCGATCTGCCCTGGCCGCGTGATCGTCTGGATCTGGTCGAGAAGCCGGAGTTCGCCAAGTACCGCGCCGCGGTGGTGGACTTCCTGCACCGCAAGCAGCTCAAGAAGGCAGCCTGAACCGCGCCCCGCTGCGCCCCCGCCTTGTCGGGGCCGCAGCGGGGCCGGTCTTTTTGCGAAGTCTTCCTAACTCAGCATCCAGAGATACAGCAGGATGAGGTTGAGTGCCAGGGAGATGGCAGCGAACAGCTTGAGTCCGAGATGCGGATCACGCTTCAGCAGGGGCGTCTTGCGCGGTACGCGCAGCGGCCGGTGTGCGCCGCGTTCGAGCGCGAGCATGAATTCCTCCGCCGTTTCGAAACGGTCTTCCGGATCGCGGGCGACGGCCTTGAGCAGCACCGCCTCCAGCCATTCCGGAATGTCCGGGCGGTAGCGCGTCGGTGGGGTCGGATCGCCGAACTTCGGTTTCTGGAAGGGCTCGATTTCCCCGTAGGGGTATTTGCGGGTGAGCAGTTCGTAGAGCGTGACGCCGCAGGCGTAGAGGTCGCTGGCGACACTGGCGCGTTTTTCTTCGGCATGGCCGGCGTACAGCTCGGGCGCCATGTAGCTGGGTGTGCCGGGATTGTTGATTTCGTTGAAGTCCTGACCGTCCGAAGCGGCCACGCCCAGATCGAGGATGCGCAGGCGGCCGTCGCTGCCGAGATGCAGGTTGTCCGGCTTGATGTCGCGATGCACGATATCGAGCCGGTGCAGCGCCGACACGCCCTTGAGCAGGCGGATGCCGAGTTCCTCGACCTCGGCCGGCGACCAGCGCCGTCCCTGCTTCTGCCAAGCACCCAGCGTGGCGCCTTCGTGCCAGCTCATCAGGTAATACAGATGCGTATGCTGCGGCCAGGGTATGACTTGAGGAAATGAGGCGTCGGTGACGCGACGCGTCAGCCATTCCTCGTGCGCCAGTGCCGCGATGTCGGCCGGGTCGGCGTTCTCGTGCAGGGTCTTCAGCACGCAGGGCTGGCCGCTGGCCTTGATGTGCGCGCGGTAGAGCAGGGTGATGCGTGAATCGTGCAGCACCGCGTCTATCACCAGTCCGTCGATTTCCTCGCCCACGCGCAGCGGCGGCGGCAGCGGCAGGGAATGCGCCCGCGCAATCGAATCACGCAGCCGCTCGCTCGGGACTGTATTCACGCGTATGACCAGCGCCGTGCAGTTGTCCTGGCTGCCCGTATCTTCCGCGCTGCCGGCAAGCCGCGTTGCGGCGGTCTGCGGATTATCGTGATCGAGCAGCAGCTCGCGCATGCGCTTGTCGCCGAGCTTGTTCCAGACACCGTCCGAACACAGCATGAATACATCGCCGGCCCGCAGCTCGCCCTCTCCATAGTCCACCGCCACCGTGGCGTCAAGGCCGATGGCGCGCGAGAGTACGTTGTCGAGCTCGGGGTGGTCCCAGACATGGTCGTTGGTGAGCTTGATGAGTTCGCCGGCGCGCAGCAGGTAGAGCCGCGAGTCGCCGACATGCGCATAGGTGTAGCGGCTGCCGCGCATGACGATGGCGGTCAGCGTGGTCGCCATGCCCACGTTCTGCCGCTGTTTCTGTGCCTGCGAATAAAGCCAGCGGTTGAGTGCCTGCAGCACTGTGTCCAGCGCCTTCGGTATCGCCCAGGTATCGGGTGTGGCGTAGTAGTCGGAGAGCAGGCCGCGCACCGTGAACTCGGAGGCCTCGCGCCCCTTGGCATGGCCGCCCACGCCGTCGGCGACAGCGGCGAGCAGGCCCTTGTTCTCCAGCTCCGCTCCTTCGGGCGTGGTGAAGCCGTAGTAGTCCTCGTTGCGCGGACGCGGTCCGGTCAGCGTGGAATAGCCGAGTGCGATGTCGAGTGGCATGCGATGCGTTCGGTCGGAGTGTCGGAGAAGAATAAACCCGCACGAGGCATGACGGGAATCCCTGCCCACCTCACATCCCCGGCCGGGCGATGTGCCGCAGTTGCCTGCGGAGCGGAAGACAAGGAGTCCCGGCATGCCCCGGGGGGCAAATGCAGCCCGCCTGAAAGCGGCCTGCCGTGCTGCTTAAATCCGTGCGCTCGTCATGTGCGGTGCGCCCCAGGTGGTACGCCAGCGGGTCTTGACCGAGGTCAGTCCGATCAGGGCTAGCACGGCGAGGCCGGCGAAGATGGTGAAGCCCAGCATGTAGCTGCCGGTGGCCTGACGCGAATAGCCGAGCGAGGACGCAAGGTAGAAGCCACCCACGCCGCCGGCCATGCCGACGAGGCCGGTCATCACGCCGATCTCTTTGCGGAAGCGTTGCGGCACCAGCTGGAAGACCGAGCCATTGCCCATGCCCAGGGCGAGCATGGCGATCACGAACACCGCCAGCGCCATCCAGAAGTTGGGCAGGCCGATACCGACCAGAGCGAGGAAGATGGCCGCCACCACATACACCACCGACAGCGACTTGATGCCGCCGATGCGGTCGGCGACGGCGCCGCCGATGGGACGCACCAGCGAGCCGGCGAAGACGCAGGCGGCAGTGGCGTAGCCGGCGGCCTTGGGGTCGAGACCGTACTGGGTGTTGAAGTAGATGGTCAGCGAGGAGGCGAGGCCGACAAAGCCGCCGAAAGTGACCGAGTAGAAGAACATGAACCACCAGGCGTCCTTGTCCTTCATCACCGTCAGGTATTCGGACAGGCGCTTGGGCGGCGGACACTCGGGCGCGTCCTTGGCCATCACCATGTAGAGCACGAAGACGATGCCGAGCGGTATGAGGGCCAGGCCGAAGACATTGACCCAGCCGAAGGCGGCGGCAAGGCCGGGGCCGAACAGCGCGGCGATTGCGGTGCCCGAGTTGCCCGCACCGGCAATGCCCAGCGCCTTGCCCTGATGCTCCGGCGGATACCAGCGCGATGCCAGCGGCAGGGCCACGGCGAAGGCCGCGCCGGCAACGCCGAGGAAGACGCCGAGCAGCAGCGCCTGCTCATAGCTCTTGATGCCGAACCACCAGGCCGCAAAGAGGGCGGCCATGACGATGACTTGCGCAACGGCCCCCGTCATCTTGGGTTGCAGGTGATCGACCATGAGGCCGAACACGAAGCGTAGCAGGGCGCCGGCCAGCACCGGCGTGGCCACCATGAAACCCTTTTGCGTATGCGTGAGCTGAAGATCGGCGGCGATCTGCACACCGAGCGGTCCGAGAATGACCCAGACCATGAAGGCCAGATCGAAATAGAGGAAGGCTGCAAGCAGCGTCGGTGTATGGCCGGCGTCGAGAAACGATTTCTTGTCCATGGTGCGTGTCTGGGATGAGTAGTGTTGCGACAGACATAGCAACGGCTGTGCCATCACGGTGCAGGAGCGCGCATTGATCTGGGGCAAGTGCTTGAGCGTGCTGGAAAATGGTGCGTGCGCAGGGGGCTGATGCGCGATGTCGGGGCATTTCACTGCGCGCACAGCACGGCCTTAAATTGTGCATTTGCAGTGCATGTTTACGTATTTCGCCCCAAATCAGGGCGGCCACAAAAGTGCCGCGGCAAGACCGTGTTCAGGAAAATCCCCGACAAATGAAGCCTCTGGGAAAAGTTGCCTTCATGGCACATGGATTGCTTTTGGTGTTGGGCAAGCCGCAGAGCACACGCGTGGCACCGAATTGGACAGACGCAGCGAGGAACCCCTGATGGAAAAACTAAAACTGGTGATGATCGGCAACGGCATGGCAGGCTGCCGTACCCTGGAAGAGCTGTTGAAGCACGCCCCCGATCTGTATGACATCACCGTCTTCGGTGCCGAGCCGCATCCGAATTACAACCGCATCATGCTGTCCCCGGTGCTCGCCGGCGAAATGGGCGTACGCGACATCATCCTCAATCCGCTCGAGTGGTATGCGGACAACAACATCACCCTGCATCTGGGCAAGAAGGTCGAGAAGATCGACCGCATCAATCGCACCGTGATCGCCAGCGACGGCACCAAGGCGCAGTACGACCGCCTGCTGCTCGCCACCGGCTCCTCGCCCTTCATTCTCCCCGTGCCTGGCAACGATCTGCCCGGCGTCATCGGCTACCGCGACATCGCCGACACCGACATGATGATCGAGGCCGCGCGCCTGCATAAGCATGCCGTTGTCATCGGCGCCGGCTTGCTGGGTCTTGAAGCGGCGAACGGACTTCTGCTGCGCGGCATGGATGTGACCGTGGTGCACATCGCCGACTGGATCATGGAGCGCCAGCTCGACAAGGCTTCGGCCGACATGCTGATGCACTCGCTGGAGCAGAAGGGCATCAAGTTCAAGCTGAACGCATCCACCGCCGAACTGGTCAAGGGCGAGAGCGGCCGCGTCTGCGCGCTCAGGCTCAAGGACGGCGAAACCATTCCCGCCGACATCGTGGTCATGGCCGCCGGTATCCGTCCCAACGCCGAGCTGGCCAGGGCCGCCGGCATTCACAGTAATCGCGGCGTGGTGGTCAATGACACCATGCAGACCTACGATCCGCGCGTCTATGCCATCGGCGAATGCGCCGAGCACCGCGGCATCGCCTACGGCCTCGTTGCGCCGCTGTTCGAGCAGGCCAAGGTCTGCGCCAATCACCTCGCCATGCACGGCATCGGCCGCTATCAGGGTTCGGTGACCTCGACCAAGCTCAAGGTGACCGGCATCGACGTTTTTTCCGCCGGTGAATTCATGGGCGGCGACGACACTGAGGAAATCGTGCTGCACGATCCCTCCGGCGGCGTGTACAAGAAGCTGGTGCTCAAGGACGACAAGCTGATCGGTGCCGTCATGTACGGCGACACCTCTGACGGCGGCTGGTACTTCCAGCTCCTCAAGGACAAGCAGGCCATCGGCGAGATGCGCGATTCGCTGATGTTCGGCGAAATGGCCCACGCCAGCCGCGTCGGCGACGTCGGTCACGCCGGCAACAACAAGGCCGCCATGATGGCGGACACCGCCGAAGTCTGCGGCTGCAACGGCGTGTGCAAAGGCACCATCGTCAAGGCGATCAAGGAGCAGGGCCTGTTCTCGCTGGACGAGGTGAAGAAGCACACCAAGGCCGCCAGCTCGTGTGGTTCCTGTACCGGCCTGGTCGAGCAGATCCTCGCCTCCACCCTGGGCGGCGCCTACCAGCAGACCAGCGCCAGCGACAAGCCGGTGTGCGGCTGTACCGACCACAACCATGGCGAAGTGCGCAAGGTTATCCGTGACAAGCATCTGCTCAACATCCCCGACGTGATGAAGGAGATGGCCTGGAAGACGCCGAACGGCTGCGCCACCTGCCGTCCCGCCATCAACTACTACCTGATCTCGACCTGGCCGCATGAAGCCATCGACGATCCGCAGTCGCGCTTCATCAACGAGCGCGCCCACGCCAATATCCAGAAGGACGGCACCTATTCGGTCGTGCCGCGCATGTGGGGCGGCCTCACCACGCCGGCCGAGCTGCGTGCCATCGCCGAGGTCGCCGAGAAGTACGAAGTGCCCACCGTCAAGATGACCGGCGGCGCACGTGTCGACCTGCTCGGCATCAAGAAGGACGACCTGCCCAAGGTGTGGATGGACCTGTCCAAGGCCGGTATGGTCTCCGGCCACGCATACGGCAAGAGCATCCGCACCGTGAAGACCTGTGTTGGCGCCGAGCACTGCCGCTTTGGTACGCAGAAATCCATGGACATGGGCGTCAAGCTGGAAAAGATGCTGTTCGGCATGTGGTCGCCGCACAAGGTCAAGCTGGCCGTGTCGGGCTGCCCGCGCAACTGCGCCGAGGCCGGCATCAAGGACGTGGGCGTGATCGGCGTCGATTCCGGTTATGAAATCTATGTTGCCGGCAACGGCGGCATCAAGACCGAGGTCGCCGAATTCCTGGTCAAGGTGGCGACCGACGAGGAGGTTAAGGAATACTCCGGCGCCTTCCTGCAGCTCTACCGCGAGGAAGCCTACTACCTCGAGCGCACCTGCCACTGGGTTGCCCGCGTCGGCCTCGATTCCGTGAAAAAGATCATTCTCGAGGACGAGGCACGCCGCAAGGAGCTTTACGAGCGTCTGCTGTACGCCCTGCAGGGCTACGCCGACCCGTGGGCGGAGATTGCGCAGAACATCGACCTGCGCAAGCAGTTCGAGCCGCTGAGTGTTTGAGACTGGAACTGGAGAAAGCAGGATGAGCACACACAACTGGAAAACCATCTGCGCCCTGACCGACATCCCGGTGCTCGGCAGCCGCGTGGTCAGTTCCGCCAAGGGCGACATCGCCGTATTCCGCAACGACGCCGACGAAGTCTTCGCGGTGCACGACAAGTGTCCGCACAAGGGCGGCCCGTTGTCGCAGGGCATCGTGCACGGCAAGACCGTGACCTGCCCGCTGCACAGCTGGAAGATCGGTCTCGACAGTGGCGAGGCGCAGTCGCCTGACGTCGGCTGCACCCACAAGTACGACGCCAAGGTCGAGAACGGCATGGTGCTGCTCAGCGTCTGAGCAGCTCTCCCGCCCTCAAAAGCCGGCGCTTGCGCCGGCTTTTTTATTGTCCGCCCGATGCGCGTGACGACTGCGCGCTTGCTTTGAGCATGCCGGGCAGGCCCGCCAGCAGCACGCCACACAGACCGGCAGCGGTGGCGAGCATGCCATCCAGCACCGCCGGCGTGCTGAAGTGGAGCAGGGCGCGCGTGGCCGGTACGGCGAGGCCGATGGCCAGCAGCAGCGTGGCCACGCCCGGAATGATCCAGAACGCACGCGGCATGCTGCGCAGTTTTGCCCATGAGGTTTGTCCTGAGGTCAGCACGATCAGCAGCAGGTTGCTGGCCATCAGGCTGATGATGGCGAGCGTCCGCGCCACATCCGTATCCAGATCCGCGCGCAGGGCCAGGCCGTAGGCGGCCAGTGCCGGCAGCAGTGCGCCCATGCCCAGCACCGCGCCGCGCAGCAGCAGTTGCGGGGTGAACATGGGATCAGCGGCCGAGCGCGGCGGACGCTGCATCAGGTCGGGCTCGGGCGGGGCTGACTCGAAGGCGACCGAACACATCGGATCGATCACCATCTGCAGCAGCGCCACATGCACCGGCAGCAGCAGCGGCGGCAGCCCCATGATCACGGGCAGCAGCGCCAGACCGGCCAGCGGCATGTGGATGGCGGTGATGTAGATCATCACCTTGCGCAGGTTGTCGAAGATGCGCCGCCCCATGTGCACGGCGCCGACGATGCGCTGGAAGTTCTCGTCGAGTAGCACCACCGATGCCGCTGCGCGCGCCACATCGGTGCCGCGTGCGCCCATGGCAATGCCGATATGCGCGGCCTTGAGCGCCGGCGCGTCATTGACGCCGTCGCCGGTCATGGCCACCACCTCGCCCATCTGCTTGAGCGTCTGCACCAGCCTCAGCTTCTGTGCCGGCATCACGCGCGCAAACACACGCACTCGCGCCAGCGCCGTGCGCAGCGCGGCGTCATCCATGGCCTCGATCTCGGCGCCGGTCAGCGCGCCGCCGTCGGCATCGATGCCGGCTTCGCGTGCGATGGCGAGTGCCGTGGCCGGATAGTCGCCAGTGATCATGGCCACCTTGATGCCGGCCGCGCGCGCCAGCGCAACCGCCGCGCCCACGCTCTTGCGCAGCGGATCGGCCAGGCCGATCAGGCCCTCGAAGGTGAATTCATAGTCGTGCTGGGTCTGCGGCGGCGCGTCGTGGAGCTGACTGCTGCTGGCCACCGCGATCACGCGCAGTCCGCGCGCGGCGAGCTGGCACACTTCTTCAAGCAGCTCCGCGGTTCTTGCCGCATCGAAATGGCACAGGTCGGCAATCGCTTCCGGCGCGCCCTTGGCGGCCACGGCGAAGCCGGCGGCCTCGGTGGTCCAGGCATGCGACATGGCGAGCAGTTGCGGCGTGAGCTCGTACTCGCGTTCGAGTATCCAGCTCGGATGCAGGTGCTCGCTGGCGGCGAGGAAGCGGTCGCCGAGATCAATCACGGCCAGGTCCATCGGGTCCACGCCCTTGCGCCGCGAGGCCAGCATGCCGTATTCCAGCACGCGGTGAAACGCCTCCGGCAGTTCATGGCAGTCGCGGTCGATGCGGATTTCCTCGCCGCCGGCGCGCAGCATGCTCACGCGCATTCGGTTCTCGGTCAGCGTGCCGGTCTTGTCCACGCACAGCACCGACGCCGCGCCCAGCGTCTCGATCACGGCCGGCCGCCGCACCAGTACCTTGAGCTGCGCCAGCCGCCACGAACCGAGCGCGAGGAAGACGGTCAGCGCGACCGGGAACTCTTCCGGCAGCATGGACATGGCAAAGGCGATGGCGGACAGCACGCCCTGCAGCCAGTCCCCATGCAGCAGGCCGTACCAGAGCACCAGGCCGCCACTGAGCGTGAGGGCAACGATGGAGAGCAGGCGCACCAGCTTGCGCAGGGCGATCTGCAGCAGCGTGTCCTCATGGGTGATGCCCGCCAGCGATACGCCGATCTGCCCCATCTGGCTGCGGCGGCCGGTACGGGTGACTTCGACCTTGCCATGGCCGGCCAGCGCCAGCGTGCCGGCGTACACATGCGGCTGGTCGTCGCCGCCGGGTGCGGCGGCGAGTGGCGGCACGCCGCTCGCGGCCTGCTTCCTCACCGGCACGCTTTCGCCGGTGAGTATGGATTCATCCACGGTCAGTTCGGAGGCGCGCCGCAGGATGCCGTCTGCCGCGATGCGCTCGCCTTCCGCGATCAGCAGCACATCGCCGGGCACCACCTCGGTGGCGTCGATCACGCACAGCACGCCGTCGCGCAGCACGCGCGCATGCGGCGTGGCAAGAGTGCGCAGGGCATCGAGCGCATGTTCGCTACGCCGGTTCTGCACGATCACCAGCACGATGGAAAAGAGCGCAAAGGCCGAAAGCACGAGCCCCTCGCCCGTGTCGCCAAGCAGCATGTAGACCGCAGCGGCGCCGATCAGGAGCAGGAACATCGGCTCCGACAGCACCTCGATCAGGGTCTGCACAAAGCCCTTGTTTTCCTGCCGGTCGACGATGTTGGGGCCGTGGATACGCAGGCCGTCCTCGGCTTCGGCTTGCGTCAGACCATTTTCATTCCAGGACATGCCTGCCCTCCGTTGGAAGTTCTCGACACTGTAGTCGCATGTGCATCCGCATGCTTGCGCTGTGTCAAATACCCACAGTCTGCAGCGGCCTGAGATAATACGGGCCTTACGATTTCACTGTGCTGCCGCATGTCCCAGTTCAACGCCCGCCTCGCCAAGCCCCTGACCCAAACGGAGTTCAGCGAGCTCGACCGCTTCCTCGCTTCCGAGCTGACCTCGGAGCACGCCATGATGGTGGACACGCTCGACGGCTTTCTCACCGCCATCGCGCTCGGCCCCGTCGATATTCCGGTGCCGCAGTGGCTGCCGCGCGTGTGGGGGCCCGAGGACAAGGATGTGCCGCGTTTCCGCAACGAGGAACAGGCCGACCGCATCCTCGCCCTGATCGTGCGCCAGCTCAACGGCATCATGCGCACCCTGCAGCTCGACATCGCCAACTACACGCCCATCGTCGATGTGGTGACGGTGGACGGCGAGGATTACGACGACGCCGAGATGTGGGCCTTCGGCTTCATGGCCGGCATCAATCTCGCACGCACGGCCTGGCAGCCGCTGTTCGAACAGCCCGAGGTGCTGGAGAGCCTGAAGCCGGTCTTTCTGCTCAGTGCCAAAAATCTTACCGAGGAACAGAAGCAGCTGGTCGCCACGCCGCAGCAGCGCGCCGCCCTGGCGGCACAACTGCCGGCCATGGTCGCCACGCTCCACGCCTTCTGGCTACCCTTCCGCAAGGCCGAGGCTCCGGAGCCTGTACGCGCCGCACCCACGGCCGGCCGCAACGATCCCTGCCCCTGCGGCAGCGGCAAGAAATTCAAGAAGTGCTGCGGCGCCTGAGCACCTGAAAGCACTGGGCTGAACAGCTGTCAGCCCGTTCCGGCATGAATGGCCGGGGCAGATTCATGCGAACTTTTACCGCACCCCCCTGTCGGTAAGGATAGTCGCGGCGTGCGCACTGCGCCGCGACGTTCCATTGCAAACCCGTATCCGGCGCGACTGCGCACGCGATGCGAATAACAGGGAGAAGATCATGGAACTGGCTGCCCAGTTGCTCGAAAACGCCAAGGACCCGCATATCCTGCTGGCCATACTGCTGCTTGCCGCAGCCTGCATTGCCTGGCTGGTACAGCGTATCGGCCGCCCCATCGCATTGCGCCTCACCGCACATCTGGATATCCCGAATACGGTGTTGCGCCGCATCGACGGCAGTTCCATCTGGGTGCTGTCCCTGTTTCTCATGCAGATCGTGGTGCGCGCCGCGCCCGATGATCTGCGCGGCATCGAGGGCCTGCGTCATCTCGCCTCGGTGCTGCTCATCGTCGCCATCACCCTGATGCTGGTGCGTGCCGTGCAGGGCGTGGCCGAAGCGATTGCCGCGCGCTACCCGATCGACGTGGTCGACAACCTCAATGCGCGCCGCATTCACACCCAGTCGCGCGTGCTGCTGCGCACGGCCATGGTCATCATCGTCATCCTCGGTGCTGCGACCGTGCTGATGACCTTCCCCTCGGTCAAGACCATAGGCGCCAGCCTGCTTGCCTCGGCCGGTGTCATCGGCCTTGCGGTCGGTATGGCGGCCAAGCCGGTGCTCGGCAACCTGATCGCCGGCATGCAGATCGCATTGACCCAGCCCATCCGCATCGACGACGTGCTCATCGTCGAGGGCGAGTGGGGCCG
>JAIEOJ010000231.1 GCA_019750575.1 Rhodocyclaceae bacterium
ACTGTCGGTGTCGGCGCCGGGCAGATGAGCCGCGTCGATTCCTCGCGCATCGCCGTGATCAAGGCCGAGGCCGCCAAGCTGCAGATTGCTGGTTGCGCCGTCGCTTCCGATGCTTTCTTCCCCTTCCGCGACGGCCTCGACGTACTGGCCCAGGCGGGCGCCACCGCTGTCATCCAGCCGGGCGGCTCGGTGCGCGATGCCGAAGTCATTGCCGCGGCCGACGAGCAGAACATCGCCATGGTCTTTACCGGCTTCCGTCATTTCAGGCACTAAAATTCTTTAACCACAGAGACACAGAGACACAGAGAGAAAGATGCAACATGCTCTCGGGATTTCTCTGTGTCTCTGTGCCTCTGTGGTGAGGTTTTTATGAAGTTGTTAGTCGTCGGTTCCGGTGGTCGTGAACATGCTCTTGCCTGGCGTCTGGCCCAGTCGCCTGGTCTGCAGGTCGTCTATGTCGCTCCGGGCAATGCCGGCACCGCGCGCGAGCGCGAACGCGAGCTGCAGAATGTGCCGATCACCGATCCGCACGAACTTGCCGACTTCGCCGAGAAGGAAGGCGTTTACTTGACCGTGGTCGGTCCGGAAGCGCCGCTGGCGGCCGGCATCGTGAACATCTTCCGCGCCCGCGGCCTGCGCATCTTCGGCCCGACCAAGGAAGCTGCCCAGCTCGAGAGCTCCAAGGATTTCTCCAAGCGCTTCATGGCGCGTCACGGCATCCCGACCGCAAAGTTCGAGACCTTCTCTGACGCCGCCGCCGCGCACGCCTATGTGAATGCAGAAGGCGCGCCCATCGTCATCAAGGCCGACGGTCTTGCTGCCGGCAAGGGCGTGGTCGTGGCCATGACGCTGGACGAGGCGCATGCCGCCATCGACATGATGCTGCTCGACAACAAGATGGGTGATGCGGGTGCCCGTGTCGTCATCGAGGAATTCCTCGAAGGCGAGGAAGCCAGCTTCATCGTCATGGCCGACGGCAAGAACGCACTGCCGCTCGCCACCAGCCAGGACCACAAGCGCCTCAAGGATGGCGACGAAGGTCCCAACACCGGCGGCATGGGTGCCTACTCGCCGGCACCGGTGGTGACGCCGGACGTGCATGCACGCGCCATGCGCGAGGTGATCATGCCGACCCTGCGCGGCATGGAAGCGGACGGCATTCCCTACACCGGCTTCCTCTACGCCGGCCTGATGATCAAGCCGGACGGCTCGCTCAAGACGCTGGAGTTCAACTGCCGCATGGGCGATCCGGAAACCCAGCCCATCATGATGCGCATGAAGAGCAACTTCGTGACCCTGCTCGACGCCGCCATCGACGGCAAGCTCGATCAGGTCGAAGCCGAATGGGATATCCGCGTCGCCATGGGCGTGGTGCTGGCCGCCTACAACTACCCGGAAACGCCGCGCAAGGGCGACGTCATCACCGGCCTCGACCAGAAGCTGGAGGACGCACACGTCTTCCATGCCGGTACGACCGACCAGAACGGCGATGTCGTCACCGCCGGCGGCCGCGTGCTGTGCGTGACCGCGCTGGGCGATACCGTGCGCGGTGCCCAGAAGCTGGCCTACGATGCCATCGAGAAGATCAAGTTCGACGGCATGCAGTACCGAAAAGACATCGGTTATCGCGCCATCAAGCGCTAGGAAGACACGGCGCCCTACACAGGCGCCGCGAAAAGCCGTAAAGTCCAAGCCGCGTGCATGCCGCACGCGGCTTTTTTATTGCGCGAACGGAAAATCCATGACGGGAAAGACCGCCGGTTTCGATGCCGATGCTGTACGCCACTATCTGACGGGCTTGCGCGTCAAGATACTGGCCGGGCTGGAGCGTTTTGATGGCAAGCCCTTCAAGCGGGATGCCTGGGAACGCGGCATGAGCTGTGTGATCGAAGAGGGGAATTTCTTCGAGCGTGGCGGCGTCAATTTCTCGCATGTCACCGGCGAGGAGCTGCCGGCTTCGGCGACCGCGCATCGTCCCGAACTGGCCGGGCGGCCATGGGAGGCGATGGGCGTGTCGCTGGTACTGCATCCGCGCAATCCCTACTGCCCGACTGCACATGCGAATGTGCGCTGCTTTGTTGCCTATCCGCCGCTGGGTGCCGGTCCCGAGGTACAGCCGGTCTGGTGGCTGGGCGGCGGCATGGACATGACGCCGTACTACGGTTTCGAGGAAGATGCGAAACACTTCCACCAGACCTGCAAGACAGCGCTCGCCCCCTTCGGCGAGCAAACCTATCCGCACTACAAGAAGTGGTGCGACGAATATTTCTACCTCAAGCATCGTGATGAACCGCGCGGCATCGGCGGCATCTTCTTCGATGACCTGAACGAGGCCGGCCCGGGCAACGGTGACAAGAGCTTCTGGCCTTTCAGCAAGTGCTTCAATCTGCTCCAGGCCGTCGGCAACAGCTTCCTCGACGCCTATCTGCCGATTTGCGAGCGCCGCAAGGACATGCTCTACGGCGAGCGAGAACGGGACTTCCAGGCCTACCGCCGCGGCCGCTACGTCGAGTTCAATCTGGTCTGGGATCGCGGTACCCTGTTCGGCCTGCAGTCCAAGGGCCGCGCCGAATCCATCCTCATGTCCATGCCGCCGTTGGTCAAATGGCGCTATGACTGGACGCCGGAAAAGGGCAGTCCGGAGGAAAAGCTGTATCGTGATTTCCTGCGCCCGCGCGAGTGGGCCTGATGCACAAGCGACAGGGCAGACGCGGCTAGGCTGCCGCTGACCGTCCGCATGATGCGGCGACGCCGTCGCCGGGGGAGGATGACATGCAGGACTGGAGCAAGCTGCGTTTTCTGGTGGTGGAGGATTCGGCCACCATGCGCGTGTGGTTGCGCAACAGCATCATCGGCATGGGCGGCAAGTCGGTCGATCAGGCGGTCAGCTACAGCGATGCCCTGTATCGCATCAACAACCGCGAGCCCTTCGACGTCATCCTTTGCGACTACATCCTTGACGATGGCGAGCGCAAGTCGGGCAAGCCCAAGGACGGTCAGCACCTGCTCGAGGAGTGCCGGCTCCGGCGCCTGATTCCGACCTCCTGCGTCTTCATCATGGTCACAGCCGAGCGCGCCTACGAACAGATCTTCGCCGTGGCGGAGCTGGCGCCCGATGACTACCTGATCAAGCCGCTGACGCCCAGCATCCTGTCCGAACGGCTGGCCCGGGCGCACGATAAGAAGCAGGCACTGAAGCCGCTCACCGATCACTTTGACAGCGGCGACTACAAGGCCTGCATCGAGGCCGCACAGGCCACGCTGGCGACGAAGACCCCCTATGCGCTCGATTGCCTGCGCCTGATCGGCGAATGCCTGCTCAAGCTCAACCGTAATGAGGAGGCGCACCAGCACTACAACAATGTCCTGGTCGACTATCCGCGCCTGCCCTGGGCCCGGCTGGGGGCGGCGCGCACCTATTTCGCGCTCGACCGCTATGACGAATCACGCGACTTGCTGGAAAGCCTGATTGTCGAAAACAGCGATTTCTGCCAGGCCCACGACCTGCTGGCGCATGTGCATGAAGTCAAGGGCTCTCCGGAACGGTCGCGCGCCCTGATCAAGGACGTGCTGGCGCGCAACCCGCGTGCCATTCACCGGCATCGCGAAGTGGTGCGCATGGCGCTGGAAGTTGGCGATGTCGAGGATGCAGCCAGCGCCTACGCCGGCATGTTCGAGCACGGCGCCGGTTCGGTGTCGCTGCAGGCCAGTGACTTTTCCGGCTTTTCGACGCTGCTGATGAAAAGCCCGGGGGCGGAGTCCACGGCGCGCCTGACCAAGCTGATCTCCACGCTCAATGACCATTACCTGAAGCTCGACAGCGACAGCGAGGAGTCGCGTGCCTATCGGCTGTCCGAGCTGGTGGCGCAGTATGCGCGCGCCAAGTCGACCGGCAACGCGGCTGAAGCCGGCAACTTCTATGCGCAGATCAACACCGCCATGCGCGACCGTCCGATCAGCGACAACGGCATGCAGATGGCGGTGATGGAGATTGCGATTTCCGCCGGCGACGAAAACCGCGCCGCCGAGATCGCACGCAAGGTGCTGGCCGACTATTACGGCAACGATGCCATGACGGCTCGCATCGTCGCTGCCATGGAGCACGGAGGCATGGGCGAGATCGCCAAGCGCCTGACCGACGAATCCGAAGTGGCGATGCAGAACCTAAACCGCAAGGCGGTCGGTCTGGCGCGCGAAGGCAAGATGCAGGAGGCCATGTACGAGTTCATCCGCCTCGCCGACGAGACGCGCAATCTCTCGGTCACCTTCAACGCCGCACTTGCCATCGTGCGTGCACTGGAAGCGGGTACCAGGGATGAAGCGCTGGCGCGCAAGCTGGCGCACTACATCGAGGTCATGCAGAACCGTGATGCGGGCAATCCGCGCACCGCGCAGATGCTGCAGATGGCGCGCCCCTTCCTGCATGGGGCGGATGCCCGCGCCTAGTTCAGCAGGGCGGCGGCGCGGTAGTGACGATTGGCGAGTTCGCCCTGTTCAAGGTGGTCGAGCAGTTGCGCCAGCGCGATATGCGCGGTGCGACTGGGCTTGAGCGACAGCGAGGCCTCGAAATAGCTCTGCGCCTTGCCCCATAGCTGCTTGTCCTGACAGAGACGACCCAGCACCAGCAGCAGGGCGGTATCGCGCGGATTGGATTGCAGCCAGCCCTCCGCTCGCGCGATGCGCCCGAGTACATCGCCGCCCTTGCAGTCGCCGTAGAGAGCGACCAGCTCGGAACTCCACTCCTCGTCGAGCCCATCCTCGATCACCTGCTGTGCGGCCGCATGTTCGCCCGCCTTGAGCATGCAGCGCGCGGCTTCCAGCGCCAGACCCGGCGCATTGCGTTCGGCCTCGGGCAGACGATCCCAGTAGCTGGCCAGACCGTGGCCGTCGGCGGCGAGCGCGCGCAGGCGTTCGCGATGCGCACCTGCGATCAGCGGCGCGGCCTGGATGTCGGTCAGGGCATGGTGTTTCCTGAGCTGACGCGCCAGGTGTACCACCTGGTCCCAGTGGCCGACCGCGCGGTGCGCGCGCAGGCCGAGGCGCATGGCGACGATATGCCGCCCGCTCTGCTGCTCGATCTGGTTGAGGAGCACGAGTGCCTCGGTGAAGTCGCGCGATTCGACGGCGAGCTGGGCTTCCAGCAGCAGGCGCGCACCGTGAATATCCTTGTCGTGCGCGATAGCGCGCTTGCGCCATTCGATGATCTTCTCCGCGTCACGCAGCGCATGGGCGGCGGCGAGTGCAATCAGTGCGGAAAGCCCGGGGGCGTGGCCGGCCTTCCAGGCCAGTTCGGCATTCGAGAGGCTGCGTGCATAGCGGCCGCCGAGCCAGAACAGCACGGCTTCGCGCAGCGCGCCTTCGGCCTTCTTGCGCTGGCGCTCGCGGCGGAAGCCGCGCACGCGGGCCGGCAGGGCCAGGGTCAGCGAGATCGCACGCAGCAGGAGGTAGCCGAGCAGAAAGCCGACCACGACCATCACCACCAGCAGGTTGAGCGAGAGCTCGACACGCCAGGGCGGCAGGACCAGCAGGGCATAGCCGTCGTTGTACTGCGCGGCCAGCGCAAGGCCGACGGCGAGTGCGCCCAGGGTAAGCAGCCACAGTAGCGCGCGCATCAACGCTTCTCGCGCGCTGAGCGGATGGCGCGCAAAGCGCCCAGCGTTTCGTCCAGCGCGGGCAGGGCCAGGCTCAGGTTGATGACCGACATCTTCTGCAGCGTATCGCGTGCCGACTTGACGGCGGGTGTGCGCAGGTCGAAATACTGCTCCAGCCACTTGACCGAGAGCCGCAGGTCATCGCGGAAGCTGGCGCTGTCGCGCTGCAGCAGCGACAGGCGGGCATTGATCAGGCGCAGGCGCAGGTTCTCGCGCAGGAAGAGCGACTGGCTGGGCGCGAGCAGGGCCGGTGCATCCTGGTCCATGCGTTCGACGCGCACCATCTGCTTGATTTCCTCCCAGGCACCGTCGAGCAGACCACTCCAGTAGGCGCTGTCGCTCATGGCTGGCGCTGCGGTTTTGGTTTCCGCCTTGGCCGCACTGCGCGGCGGGCGCTGTGCATAGGCCAGCGGCAGGCTGTCCACCACCGCGACCACCGCTTCCAGCTTGTTGGCCATGCCGGAGATGTCGGCCTGCGGCAGCGCTTTGAGGCGCTCGATATCACGCACGATGAGGCGGCGCACACCCGCGAACTGGGCGTTGCCGTTCTGTGCCAGGCGTGCTTCGGCGCTTTGCAGGGCAATCAGCGCCGTCTCGACATTGCCTGCCAGTTGCAGCTGTTGCGCGGCGATGGCAACCGACTGCTCAATCTCGGCGAGCAGGCGCTCGTCGCGACCGCGTGCGAGTTCCTGGTACATGGATTCAAGCGCGGCCTGCTGACCCTGGGCTTCATTCAGCTTGGCCTCGAGGATGGCGACGCGGGCGGCCAGTGCCTGCGTCTCTTCGCGGGCCTGGCGGCTGTCACTGCGGCTGTCGCGGATGGCCCCATCGCCTTCGCTGAGACGCTTGGCCAGTACCGATTCCAGTGCATTGATGCGGTTGCCGTTGACGAACCAGCTCAGGCCGAGCAGCCCGATCGCCAGCAGCGCGAGCAGCAGGGCCGGCTGTCTGAATCCGCTGGAGGGCTTGCTGGCCGGACTGGCCGGTGCTTGGGAGGGTGTTTCACTCATGGTCGAAGTATCTTAGCAAACCCGCCATCAGTCCGGCGTCGGCAGGGTCGGTCAGGACCACCGTGTGTATGCCGCAGGCATCAGCGGCGGCGGCGATGCGCGCATGCGGGACGAAAACCGGGGTTTTCCGCAGCCAGGCCACACCCAGCTGGCCGAGCATGGCCACCAGATTGTGCAGGCCCTCGCTGCTGGTGACGGTGACCGCATCCAGCCGGCCGGCTTCCCACAGTCGCAGCAGGGGCTCGGGACTGAGCTCGGGCATGCGCCGCGTGTAGCAGGTGGCGTAATCCACCACGGCGCCACGCTGGCGCAGCGTGTCGGCGAGCAGTTCGCGCCCGCCGTCGCCGCGGAAGATGATGATGCGCCGTCCCGTGACAGCCTGCAGTTCCGGCAGTTCGAGCAGGGCCTCGGAGTCGAAGCGGCCGTGCGGACACAACACCTGCTTTTCCTGGCCGCCCAGATCATGCGCTTGCAGGGCGGCCTCGCTGCTGTGGCCGACCGTGGCGACGCGCAGACCCGGCGGCCAGGTGCGGCGTGCCAGTACTTCCTTCAGACCCATGCTGACGGCATTCGGACTGACGAAGACGGCGAAGTCGTATTGATCGAGGGCGATGATCTGCTCGACCAGGGGGCGCACATCCGGCAGTGGCGCAATCGCGAGCACCGGGAACAGTACGGGCGTCGCACCCGCCGCCACCAGCGCCTCGGCCAGGTGCGTGGCCTGGCCGGCGGGGCGGGTGACGAGGACGTGGCGCCCTTTGAGCGTCATGCCGGCGGGAGGCTGCCCGGCAGTTCTGCGAGGATGGCGTCGGCGCCGGCGGCGCGCAGCTGTTCGACCAGACGCAGGCCGAGTGCCTCCGGATCGGCTGCGTCGCCGCTGAGTTCGGCGGCTGCGATGCGGCTGCCGTCCGGCAGGGCGACCAGGCCACGCAGGCGGATCTGTCCCGCCTGCATTTCGGCAAAGGCGGCCAGCGGTACTTCACAGCTGCCGGCCAATGCGCGCGAAACGGCGCGTTCGGCGCGCACGCAGGCGGCGGTGGCGGCATCGTTGAGCGGCGCCAGCCAGGCGGCGACATCGGCGCGGTGTGCGGCGGCTTCAATGCCGAGTGCGCCCTGGCCGGCCGAAGGCAGCGAGGCCTCGGGCGGCAGCACGGCGCGGATGCGCTCCTTGAGGCCGAGGCGGGTCAGGCCCGCAGCCGCAAGAATGATGGCGTCGTACTCGCCGCTATCAAGTTTGCGCAGGCGCGTATCGAGATTGCCGCGCAGGCTGGTCACCGCCAGATAGGGATAGCGCGCGTGCAGCTGGGATTCACGCCGCAGGCTGGAGGTGCCGACCACGGCGCCTGGCGGCATGTCGTCGAGGCTAGCGTACTTGTTCGAGATGAAGGCATCGAAGGGCACTTCGCGCGGGCCGATGGCCACCAGCCTGAACTCGTCGGCGAGGACCATGGGCACATCCTTGAGCGAATGCACAGCGATGTCGGCGCTGCCGTCGAGCAGGGCGGTTTCCAGTTCTTTGACGAAAAGCCCCTTGCCGCCGACCTTGGCAAGGGGCCGGTCGAGAATCTGGTCGCCCCGGGTGGTCATGCCCAGCAGCTCGACGCTGCAACCCGGATATAATTGGCGCAGAAGGCCTTGCACATGCTCAGCCTGCCACAGCGCCAGACGCGATTCGCGAGTGGCGATGACGATGCGTTCGGGGGCGGGAAAAACTTGCGCAGCAGTGCTCACGGGGGATCTCGGACTGGATTTGGGAGTTCTGCAGCGCGCTGCGTTGCAGGCTGTAAAGTGGCGTCGATTCTAGCATGGCGGCGTTTTTGCCAGTCCGCACGCGTTTTGGCGCGCGCTTCGTGCGGCCCGGTTTCTCTGGATTGATGTTGGCCGGCATTCCGGCATGAAGGAAAATGATGAGTACAGCACCCGCAGACAGCGCCCTCGACAAGGACCAACCCCTGCGCGAAGACATCCGCCTGCTCGGTCGCCTGCTCGGCGAAACCGTGCGCGAGCGCGAGGGCGAGGCCATCTTCGAGACCATCGAGAAGATCCGTCAGCTCTCCCTGCGCTATCACCGCGACGAGGACAAGGATGCGCGGCGCGAACTGGTTGCCGTGATGGATGCCCTGTCGCTGGAGGAAACCAGCCAGGTCGTGCGTGCCTTCAGCTATTTCTCCCACCTCGCCAATATCGCCGAGGACCAGCACCACATCCGCCGCGGTCGCGCCCATGCACTGGCCGGCTCGCCGCCGCGCGAAGGTGAATTGCGCTACACCCTGCAGCGCGCCCTCGACAACGGTGTCGGCGCCAAGGGGCTGGCCGATTTCTTCAGCACGGCCCTGGTCAGCCCGGTGCTGACCGCGCACCCGACCGAAGTGCAGCGCAAGAGCATCCTCGATTGCCAGTGGGCCATCGCCAGCGTGCTCGAGGAGCGTGATCGCACCATGCTCACCCCGGACGAGCTGGCCGCGCGCGAGGAAATGCTGCGTCGCGAAGTCCTGACCCTGTGGCAGACGCGCCTGCTGCGCAAGAACAAGCTGTCGGTGATGGACGAGGTCTCGAATGCGCTGACCTACTACGAAACCACCTTCCTCAAGCAACTGCCGCTGCTGTACAACGAGCTCGAAGATCACCTGACCACGGCCGTGCCCGGCTGGCGGGGTGAAGGGCAGCCGCCGGAGCTGGCACCCTTCCTGCGTCCCGGTTCCTGGATCGGCGGCGACCGCGACGGCAATCCCTTCGTCACCGCCGATGTGCTGATTCAGGCCGTGCGTGCACAAAGCCGCCGCGCCATGGACTTCTACATTCCCCAGCTCAAGAAGCTGAGCTCGGAACTGTCCGCCGCGGCCGGCCTGATCGACATCACGCCGGAACTGCAGGCGCTCGCCGACAAGTCGCCGGAAACCAGTCCGCACCGCGAGGCCGAGCCCTACCGTCTGGCCGTGGCCGGCATGTATGCGCGCCTGTGCGCCACGGCGCAAATGCTGGATGACATCCCCCCGCCCAGCGGCGTGCCGCTCGGCGAACCGTATGCCGATGCCGCCGAGTTCAAGCACGAGCTCGACATCATCCACAACTCGCTGGTCGCCGACCGTTCCTTCCTCATCTGTCGCGGCCGCCTGCGTCGCCTGCGTCGTGCGGTTTCCATCTTCGGCTTCCACCTGACCTCGCTCGATCTGCGCCAGAATTCCGATGTGCATGCACGTACCGTCGGCGAGCTGTTCGAAGTGGCACGTCCCGGCACCGACTACGCCTCGCTCGGCGAAGCCGCGCGTATCGGCCTGCTGATCGAGGAACTTGCCTCGCCGCGCCTGCTGTCATCGCCGTATGCGCAGTACAGCGAGGAGACTGCCGGCGAGCTGAAGATTTTCCATACCGCGCGCCAGATCCACGAGCGCTTCGGCAAGGCGGCGATCGAGAATGTCATCATCTCCAAGGCCGACGGTGTATCCGACGTGCTGGAAGTGGCCGTCCTGCTCAAAGAAGCCGGCATGCTGCGTCCGCAGGAGGGCGCGCTTGATGCCAACATCATTCCGCTGTTCGAGACCATCGGCGACTTGGAGCGCAGCGGTCCGGTCATGGACGCGCTGTTCAGCCTGCCGGTCTACCGTCGCCTGCTCGAGTCGCGCGGCAAGGTGCAGGAATGCATGCTCGGCTACTCCGACAGCAACAAGGACGGCGGCTTCATGACTTCGGGCTGGTCGCTCTACCAGGCCGAGAACGCACTCGTCGAGGTGTTCAGGAAGCACGGCATCGCCCTGCGTCTGTTTCATGGCCGCGGTGGTTCCGTCGGCCGCGGCGGCGGCCCCAGCTACCAGGCCATTCTGGCTCAACCGCAAGGCGCAGTGCAGGGCCGCATCCGCATTACCGAGCAGGGCGAAGTCATTGCTTCCAAGTATGCCAATCCTGAACTCGGTCGCCGCAACCTGGAGATCCTGGCTTCGGCAACGCTCGAAGCCACGCTGCTGCCGCACGAGCACGATGATCCGCGCCCCGAGTTCATTGAGGCCATGCAGTTCCTCTCGGCCGAGGCCTTCAAGGCCTACCGCGGCATGGTCTACGAGACGCCGGGCTTCGAACAGTATTTCTGGGAGTCCACCGTCATCAGCGAAATCTCCGCGCTGAACATCGGCAGCCGTCCGGCATCGCGCAAGAAGACCACGGCCATCGAGGATCTGCGCGCGATTCCCTGGGTGTTCTCGTGGTCGCAATGCCGCCTGATGCTGCCGGGCTGGTTCGGCTTCGGCTCCGCCATCGCAGCATGGCGTGCCGCCAGGGGCGAGGCCGGCATGCAACTGCTGGCCGAGATGAACCGCAACTGGGGCTTCTTCAACACCCTGCTGTCGAACATGGACATGGTGCTCGCCAAGAGCGATATCGCCATCGCCGAGCGCTACTCGCAGATGGTCAAGGACGAGAAGTTGCGCAATGCCATCTTCCCGCGCCTCAAGGCCGAATGGCAGGGCAGCATCGATGCCCTGCTGGAAATCACCGGGCAGAATGTGCTGCTCGAGAGCAATCCACTGCTGTCGCGCTCGATCCGCAACCGCTTCCCCTACCTCGATCCGCTCAATCACCTGCAGATCGAACTGCTGGATCGTCACCGCACCGGCGAGACCGACGAGCGCACCAAGCGCATCATCCATCTCACCATCAACGGGATTGCAGCGGGCTTGCGCAACAGCGGCTGATTCAGCGCTGCCGCACCAACAGAAAAGGCCGGAGATTTCTCCGGCCTTTTGCTTTCAAGCTTGAATGCTTTAATCACCGTTCGGGCTGAGCGAAGTCGAAGCCGCCAAAGACGCTCAGTGCAGGCGGTTCTCAAATATGAGTTAAGCACAACCGCCACTGTCCGGAGTTCGTCCGGACGACCGACTTACTTTCTTTTGCTTCGCCAAAAGAAAGTAAGCAAAGAAAAGGCGACCCCCTGTCTCGCCCCTGCGGGGTTCCCTCACTCCGGGCGACTCATGCGGCCGGCTTGGAACTCGCTGCGCTCAGACAGCCAAGCCGAAAATCCCCGCATGATTCACCCTGCGTTCGGGGAGCCAGAAGGGGGGGGAAGCAAACCATCGTGCCATCGACCGTTCGGTTGCTCCCTCTCCCCTGGAGGGAGAGGGCAGGGGAGAGGGGGGGACACGAAGTGTCCTGCATCCCTTCTGAGCCGCCGAACGGAGGTGCGGCGAGACGGAGGGTACGTTTCTTGGGGCCCTTTCTTGTCGTATCACAAGAAAGTAGCTCGCCCGTCCGGGCGAGACCGCGCATTGGCGGTTCGTTTGCCGCAAGAGCTTTAGTGTTCTTGCGGCTTCGGTCAAGCTTTGATCAATGCCTTCACCGTCGGCCACTGCCGCCGGCTGACCGGAATTTTTTCCGATACGCCATGAAGCAGCAGCAGCCACTGCGCTTCGCCGCCCTCTTCATTGCCATCACCATGCTGTCCGCGCTCGTAGCCGGCGATGGCCTTGCGGGCGACCAGGCAGTTGCG
>JAIEOJ010000163.1 GCA_019750575.1 Rhodocyclaceae bacterium
AGCTGCCGCGTGTTGGCTGCGGAAAAGCCAACCGTGGCAAGCGGGCTTGCAAGCGAGACGGACAGGACGGACATGGGCAAATCCGGGCGAACGGGCTGCCCTAAGAATAGCCCAATCCGCGCCTGCCTGAAAAGCCGTGTTGCGGGGATAAGCGACTGTTATCTCAGTCCTAATCCCCGTTTTGCAGGCGTCTAGAGCACCGCCGGCAGCTGGCTGGCGATGGCCTGCCTTTCCTTGCTGGCTTCGCCGAGCAGGGCGCAGCCCAGCAGGCTGCCGTCGGCCGCCTTGAAGAGCGCACGCACGCCGCCTTCGATGGTTTCCTCGACCCAGGCGCCGGCTGCGCCCATCGCGGGCGGGCTGACCACGGTGGGGCAGGCGGGCGTCTTCACCACCACCGGCATGGCCGGGTAGCTGAGTGCGGTGGCTTCCCCGGCCAGCGTCTTGCCCAGGGCGCGCGCGGCATTCATGATGGGCAGCACGAAGGGCAGGACCAGGCCTTCGACTTCGGCGCAGTCGCCGAGCGCATAGACATCCGCTGCGCTGGTGCGCAGGTGGCGATCAACCACGATGCCGCGATTGGTCTTGAGGCCGGCGGCAGCGGCAAGTTCGATAGCCGGCTTCAGGCCGATGGCGGAGAGCACGAGGTCGGCCCTGAACTGCTTGCCGTCGGCGCTGGCGAGCAGATAGCCCGCGCCATCCTTGTCGACCTGCGTGATGCCGGTGGCGAACTCGAACTTCACCCCCGCAGCGGAAAGTTTCTCGGCGAAGAAGGCGCCGGCAGCGGGCGGCAGCAGGCGCCCGAGCGGCTGCGGCGCGACATCGAAGACCGTGACCGGATGGCCGGCGCTGCGCAGGTCGTTGGCGAACTCGCAGCCGATCAGGCCGCCACCGAGAATGGCGACATGCATGCCCGGCTGGAGCGCGTCGCGGAAGGTGGCGTAATCGGTGAGGTTGTTGACCGACAGCACCTCGGCGGCGCCGCTGCCGCTCAGCGGCAGGCGAATCGGATGGGCACCGTTGGCGAGCACCAGCGCGCTGTAGGCGACCGGCCCCTTGTCGGTGATCAGCTGCCTGCCGGCGATGTCGATGGACTCGACCCGGGTGTGCGGCATCAGCGTGAGCTTAAGCTGCTCGGCGAGCTTTTCGGCCGGGGTGACCACCAGTTGCGCTGCGCTCTTGCCCGCAGCCAGTGCGTTCGACAGCGTGGGCTTGGCGTAGAAGCTGCAGTCGTCGCTGCTGACGACGGTGACGGGGACCTCAGGCGCGAGCTTGCGCAGCTCGCGCACGGTGCTGATGCCGGCCTGGCCGCTGCCGAGGATGACGATGGGGTGTGTCATTGTTTTCTCCGTATTCCTGTTCAGATTTCCATCATCACGAACGCGTCCTTGCCCTCGTCGCATTCGGGGCAGATCCACGAGCCGGGCACGTCTTCCCAGCGCGTGCCGGGTGCGATGCCGTGTTCGGGGTCGCCCAGTCTTTCGTCGTAGACATAGCCGCAGACGATGCAGCGCAGAAGTTTGTAATCCGTCATGTGAGGAGGGAATGCGCTGCGGCTGCCGCTGCCGGCAGCCGTATTAGTTGCATTCTAATGGCAAGTTAAAGTCTTGTCGCCCGGCTCAGTGGGCCACGCCGCGGCGGCCAACCTGGGCGGTGCCGGGGAGCTGGCAGTCGAGCACGGCTTCACGGACCAGGTCGATGGCCCGGGAGCGCGGAAAGCTGCTGCGCCAGACCAGGCCGATGCGCCGCGTCGGCACCGGGTCGACAAAATGCTTGACGCACAGCAGCGGCGAGCTAAGCGCCTTCGGGTCCACTGCCGAGGCCGGCATCACGGTGATGCCGAGACCGCTGGCGACCATCAAGCGTATGGTTTCCAGCGAGCTGCCTTCGATGACCTGGGGCGAAGGGCTATTGGTGGCGCGCGTGCACAGGTCGAGCACCTGGTCGCGGAAACAGTTGCCGGCCCCCAGCATCAGCAGCGGCTGGTCGAGCAGATGGTCGGCCTCGATGCCGTCCTTGCCGGCCCAGGGGTGTGTCCTGGGCAGCAGCACGCGGAAGTCTTCATCGTAGACCGGCTGCGCCACCAGCCCCGGTTCCTCGATGGGCAGGGCGATGATGATGAGGTCGAGGTCGCCGTTCTTGACCTTGGCGATGAGTTCGCTGGTGTAGCTTTCCACCAGCATCAGCGGCATGCCGGGCGCGCGCTCCTTGAGCAGCGGTACCAGGGTGGGCAGCAGGTAGGGGCCGATGGTGGGGATCACGCCGAGGCGCAGCGGGCCGGAAAGCGGGTCCTTGCCGGCGGCGGCGATTTCGGTCACGCGGGCGGCTTCGGCCAGGGTGCGCTCGGCCTGGGCCACGACCTGGGCGCCGATCTCGGTAGGGCGGACTTCGCCCGGCGCACGCTCGAACAGGACCACGCCCAGCTGTTCCTCCAGCTTCTTGACCGCGACGGACAGGGTGGGCTGGGCGACAAAGCAGGCTTCGGCGGCGCGGCCGAAGTGGCGGGTGCGCGCGAGGGCGACGATGTATTTGAGATCGGTGAGCGTCATTCCGGGACTTGTCTGTGGCTTGCCCCGGAATTATGCCGCGAAAGCACGCGTGCTGCGTCCGCCGTCTCAGGATGGGGCGTGCGCTTCGTGCGCGAGCGGCTCAGGGAGATTCTGCCACTCGGGCAGCGCACGCCCCGGCAGCGGCGGCCGGCCCCGTTCCCAGTTCTGCTCGCACTTGGTGCAGAGGATGCACGCGGTGCGCTGGCGGCGATGTGGCAGGAAGGTATAGCAATGTGCGCAAACGGTTTGCATGGCGGGCTCCATTCCGCTTTGTCGTCAGTGGGTTGGCCCGCGCTACGGCTACCTGATGCAGGTTTGACGGTATGCCGCAGCCGGCCTTCCCAGTGCTCATAAAGCAAAGTTCATGCATGCACTTATAACGAGAAATTGTTACGCTCTGATGATGTCGTCCGTACCGCCCATCGAGCTGCCTGCCGCCGCACCGGCGCGCAGCGAGCGCGATCTCCTGCGCCAGATCAGCCTGCTCTCGGTTGCTGCCTTTGCCAGCAGCGGTGCCGCGCGCATCACCGACCCCCTGCTGCCGCAACTGGCCGAGGCCTTCGCCATTTCGGCCGGTCAGGCGGCCCATGCGGTGTCCGGTTTCGCGCTCGCCTACGGCCTGCTGCAACTGCTCTACGGCCCGCTCGGCGACCGCTTCGGCAAATACCGCGTCATCAGCTATGCCATGCTCGCCAGCATGGCCGGTGCGCTGGGCACGGCCATGGCGGAAGACTTCTCCATGCTGCTGTGCTTCCGCGTGCTCAACGGCGCCACGGCGGCGGCGGCGATTCCCCTGTCCATGGCCTGGATCGCCGACAACGTGCCCTACGAGCGGCGCCAGCCGGTACTCGCGTACTTCCTGATCGGGCAGATCTTCGGCATCATCAGCGGCCAGCTTTTCGGCGGCCTGTTTGCCGACCTCACCGGCTGGCGCGGCGCCTTCTGGTTCATGCTGTTTGCCTTCGGCATCGTCGGCGTGCTGCTGCTCGCCGAAGTGCGGCGTTCGCCCGCCATCGACAGCGCCGCCGACAGGCAGCATGCCGATCTCGGTTTCCTCGCGCGCTTCAGCGCGGTGCTGAGTACGCGCTGGGCACGCATCATCCTCGTCGGCGTCTGTCTCGAAGGCGCCTGCGTGTTCGGCGGCCTGGCCTATGTGCCGACCTATCTGCACACGCGCTTCGGCATCTCGCTGACCCTGGCCGGCGGCCTGATGGCGGTGTTCGGCCTGGGCGGCCTCTCGTATGCGCTGTTTGCCCGCCATTTCGTCGGCAAGCTGGGTGAGCGCGGGCTCGCCATCGCCGGCGGGTTTTCGCTCAGCGCCGCTTACCTCTTCTTCATCTTCGCCGACCACTGGCTGTGGGCCGTCCCCGGCGCCTTCTGCGCCGGCATCGGCTACTACATGATCCACAACACCTTCCAGATCAACGCCACGCAGATGGCGCCGGCGCATCGCGGTACCGCCGTGGCGCTGTTTGCCGCGCTGTTCTTCCTCGGCCAGTCAGGCGGCGTCGCGCTCAATGCGCTTGTCATCGACCACGCCGGTTTCGGCTGGGCCTTCGCCATCCCGGCCCTGGCCCTGCCCCTGATCGGCCTCGCGTTCGCCGCCCTGCTGGCGCGGCGCGGGAGCTGAAGGCACTGCGCCGTCGCGCAGAAACAGCGGAATCACGCGGGCTCGTAGGGCGTGACGTTGAGGTGCAGTGCGCCGAACTCGTCCTGCAGGTCCGCGCCGAACTCCATCATCATGTCGTCTTCCGGATCGTGGTACCAGTGCGCGATGATCTGCTTGCCGTCGCGCGCCGCGTCATTCAGGAGCGAGATCAGCGAGCGTAGCAGCTTGGTGCTGGAGCTGTTGAAGTACTTGAGCGAGAAATGCATCTCGAGCGGATGCTGTGCGGACAGCTGGGCCAGGTAGCTTTGCAGGCTGGCGCGCAGTGGTGCGTAGAAAGCCATGGCGTTCTCCGGATAGGACTCGCCCTGCAGGGTCAGCTTGTGTTCGGAAAACAGGAAGGCCACTTCCGGGGTTTCCGCCGTGGGCGCAATGTACAGGTCTTGCATGATGGGTCTCCTCGTGGACGTGGGTCAGATCGCGGCGCGCAGGTAGAACTCGGCGTATTCCTGGCGTTCGGAGCGATAGACGATCTGGTATTCAATGGGCTCGCTGGCATCGCGGGCAACGGTCAGGAAGCCCAGCCCGGCGCCCTTGCTGAGCGTGTCCTGCTGCTCGTGATCCTCGTTGCGCAGCTGGGCGCGGTAGGCCGACTTGATCTCGTCCACCGTCATGCTGCGCAGCGGCTCGACCTTTTCCTTGACGCGGTCGACATACTCGACCCGGATCGGATTGCCGCACATGACGTAGTACTTGCCCTGGTTGTGGCCGACCGCGAGCGCACCGACCTTGATCCCGTCCTGGTCCGGATCGACGTAGTGCATGATGTTCTGCGACATCTCGACGAAGGTCGAAAAGATCTTGCGCCGCGCCGGTGCGCTGAGGCTGGTGCTCTCGAGGCGGTGGCGCAGGGTGTCGCTCATGGCGGCGATGACGTTCTTCGAGTATTCGCCGGTGTAGTAGAAGAGCATGCCCTCCTTGACGGCCTGGGCGCAGAAGTCGGAAAAGCTGGTGAGGTTCATGGTGCTGGATGTGATGCAGTTGGGATTAGATACGGAAGCCAATCGCGGCCACGTCGTCCTTGCGCGCATGGTGGCCCTGGTAGGCGTTGAAGGTCTGCATGAGCGCGCTGCGTTGCTCGGGCATGGGCAGGGCGGCGTTCTGTTGCAGTGACTCGCGGATGCGCCGCTTGCCGAAAGCGATGCCCTTCTTGCCGCCGAGCTGGTCGGTCACGCCATCGGTGAAGAAGTACACGCAGCTGCCCTCGGGCAGGTCGAATTCGTGGTTGCGCCAGCGCTGGTCCATGGGCGTGGTGGCATAGCCGACGCCGGCGCGGTCGCCCTCCACCATGACCACGTCGGTTTCGTCGGGACGGCGGATGAAGAGGGGCAGGTGGGCGCCGGCATAGGTGAGCTTGCGCTGCTGCGTATCCACCCAGCAGAAGGCGGCGTCCATGCCGTCATCCGATACCGGTTCCGCATCCGCCTCGCCGTGGCTGTGGTCAATCTGGCCCATGGCCTGCTTGACGTGGCGATTGACGGCGGCGATCAGTGCCCCCGGATCGCGGTGGTCGCCTTCGTTCAGCGCGCTCTGCAGGAAGGCCGACATGATCAGGGTCATGAAGGCGCCGGGCACGCCGTGGCCGGTGCAGTCGAAGAGGATGACGAGGAAGCCGTCCGCGTAGGCATGGAAGTAGTAGAAGTCGCCGCTGACCACATCGCGCGGTTCCCAGATCAGGAAATGGTCGACGAGTGTGCGGCGCATGCTTTCCCGCGAGGCGCGTCCCAGCGAGTTCTGGATCACGCTGCCGTAGTCGATGGATTCCATCACGAGGCGATTCTTCTCCGCCTGCAGATCGGCCACGGCCTGCAGCATGTCGGCGGCACGGCCAACGCCTGCGTACAGGCCCTGCTCCGTGATGATGAAACCGTCAGCCAGGGCCTTCTCGCCACCGGCGATGACCTTGAAGGACAGGTCCTGGATGGAGGTGTCACGCTCCACGATCAGCGGTGCCTTGTCCATGAAGGCGATGCAGCTCTTCTGCCAGTAGATCTCGCGATGAAAGGGGCGCGCAAAGCTCTGCATGAAGATGTTGCGGTTGATCATGCCGATGGGCTGGCCCGCCTCGATCACCGGCAGGCCGGTCAGATCGGGCTTCTCTTCGAACAGGTGGAAGACATCGCCATTGCTGTCGGTCGAGCTCACCGCCCGGGTGGGGATCAGCAGGCCGTCGGTGCGCTGGATCAGCGGGCGTTGCGGCGCCAGCGAGGCGGCGATGGCTTGCGCCAGATTATCCTGTGTGTACATGCCTGCTCCCTTGATGTTTGGGTTCAATCCTGCGTCATCACGCAGTTGCGACCAGCCTTCTTGGCAGCGTAGAGCGCGCTATCGACACGCCTGTACAGCGCATCGAAGTCCTCTTCCGGCTGGTTCACGGCAATGCCGGCGCTGACCGTGACCCGCAGCGACTTGCCTGCGCACTCGAACCCGGCCGCCTCGATGCTGCGGCGCATGCCATCGATGAGGGCGCGCCCCTGCAACAGAGAGCGTTGCGGCATCAGCACGGCGAACTCCTCGCCGCCCATGCGGCCTATCCATGCCCCTTCGCCGGCGGCTTCGTGCAACAGGTCGGCCACGCCGCGCAGCACCGCATCGCCGGCGGGGTGTCCGTGCACATCGTTGATCTGCTTGAAGTGGTCGATGTCGAGCAGCGCCAGACAGACGTCGCCGTCGGCGATCTCGCGCGTGATGCGTGTCGTCATGGCCCCCTTGTTGAGACAGCCGGTCATGGCGTCATGTTCGGCCTGGTAGGACAATGAGTGGGTCAGCTGGCGCAGCTTGTGATTGAGCCGGTTGAGCTCCTTTTCCTTGCGGTCGGAGAGGCGGATCAGCTGCTTGGTTTCGCGCAGCAGGCGGCCGTAGCCCTCAAGCAGGCGCGCAAAGGCGGCGCGGCTTTCCGGGGTGAATTCGCCCGCAGACAGAAAGGCCTGGCTCTGTGCGGCAAGATCTTCTTCGAGAGAGAACAGGCTGGTGGTGTGGGTCATGGCGTAAGCTGAACCGTCGCCGGCGCTGCAAGGGCAGGGCTGACGACGGCAGACCGGCATTCTCGCCGCGCCGTATTACGGTCGCATGACAAATGGATGACGGCCGCGACTGCCGTGCTGCCGCCGCGCCTTGCGATGGAAGGTTATGCGTGTTCGCGCGCAGGCCGTCCCCGCAGGCGGCGGCCCGGATGGATGCGAGCTGCTACAGACCGCTCAGAAGAGGCGTACGCCGATCAGGATCTGGTGCAGGAACAGCATGAAGACGCCGGTGCCGGCAATGCCGAGCACGATGACCAGCACGTCGCGGGTGAGCGAAAGATGGGCGCGGACGGTGCCGGCCGCCTTGTCGCGCAGGCGGTTGGTGCGGAACTGCAGGATGGCCCAGACCAGGAAGCTGCCGAACAGCACGAGGTCGGCGAGCGTGCCATTGGTGAGCAGGTGGGCGAGGGCCCAGGTCTTGACGCCGGCGAGCATGGGGTGGCCGACGCGGGCCTTGAGCCAGTTGCCGGGAATATAAGTGGCGGCGACGCAGATGAAGGCGACCAGCATCATCAGCGCGGCCAGGTGCCGCGTCCACAGCGGCGGCTGCCACAGGAGGACGGGCGCCATGCGTGCTTCGCCGTAGCCATGAATGATCAGTGCCAGACCGAGCAGCGAAATGAGCGTGTACAGGCCTTTCCAGATCAGGACACCGCGCTGCCGCATTTGCAGCTCACGCCAGTCCGGCGCGACCATGCGGATGGAATGCACGCCAAGGAAAACGACCAGACCGAGGATCAGCAAGCTCATGGTGCGCCTTTCGGGAAAGTCAGGGGTGGTTGGTCAGCAGTTCCAGCTTGATCTGTGCGCTCTGCTCGCCGTTGCTGAACCAGGCTTCGCCATCTTCCAGCGTGCATTGCAGCTGCATGCCGCGGCCGCACATGTCTGTCAGGGCCTGGGCCTGGTCGTCGGGCAGCAGCCACACGCGCACATTGCGCAGACGACGGATGTCATTGCCTTCCTTGCCCCACCAGATGCCGGCCTGATGTTCGCCGTAGGCGATGACGATGACCTCGGCGGCGCGGCTGGAAGCCCGGCGCAGCAGCTTCTCGTCGGGCAGGCCGACCTCGATCCACTGCTCGATCAGGCCGCTGTAATCCTTGCGCCACAAGGGTGGCTCATTGTCCTCGGAGGAGAGGTCCTTGCCGAACTCGAGGCGCTCGTCGGCGTGCAGGGCGAAGGCGAGGATGCGCACCATCATGCGCTGCTCGGTTTCGGACGGATGACGGGCGACGGTCAGGCCGTGTTCGGCGTAATAGTGACGATCGAGGTCGCTGACGTTGAGCGTGGTCTTGTAGATGGTTGCCTTGAGGGCCATGCAGGGATACGGAGGGGTGGTGAATGGCGTGACTATACGCCGCCATGGTTAGAATGACGCCGGAATTTCCCGTCCCTGTCCTGTTGCGCGAGCGCCATGTCCTTCTTCGCTACCCTCAAGCAGCGCGCCCGCGCCATCAAGGCCGACGCACTCGCCCTTTACTTCGCCGCGCGGCATTCGGCCACACCCTGGTATGCCAAGCTGGCGGCGGTCCTCATCGTGGCCTACGCCTTCAGCCCGGTTGACCTGATCCCGGACTTCATCCCGGTGCTCGGCTATCTCGACGAAGTGATCCTGCTGCCCCTGTGCATCGTGCTGGTCCTGAAGCTGGTGCCGGCGGCGGTGATGGTGGAATGCCGTCAGAGTGCCGCACAGGCGATGCGGAAGCCGGTCAACTGGGTCGCCGGCGCCATCATCGTGGCGATCTGGCTGGGCCTGGCCTTCCTGTTCGGGCGCTGGTTGTACCATCAGCTGTAAAGTCAGCCGGGACGCGGCTTTGGCTTCAAGTCCTTGAAAGAAGGTAAAATACGGGCACTCACACCACCCCTCGGGCGGCCGCGCAGATTTCGTGCAGCGGCCGCCGTTGCTTTTTTGGAAGTCCGCCGTGCTCGTCGCCAATAACATCACCATGCAATTCGGGGCCAAGCCCCTGTTCGAAAACGTTTCCGTCAAGTTCGGTGACGGCAACCGCTACGGCCTGATCGGCGCCAACGGCGCCGGCAAGTCCACCTTCATGAAGATCCTTGCCGGCGTGCTCGAGCCCTCCGGCGGCAATGTGGTGCTCGACAACCACGAGCGCATGGCCTTCCTCAAGCAGGACCAGTTTGGCTACGAAGACCAGCGCGTCATCGATGTGGTCATGATGGGCCATGCCGAGATGTGGGCGGTGATGCAGGAGAAGGACGCGATCTACGCGAACCCGGAAGCCACCGAAGAAGACTACATGAAGGCGGCCGAGCTGGAAGGCCAGTTCGCCGAATACGACGGCTATACCGCCGAATCGCGCGCGGGTGAGCTGCTGCTGGGCGTGGGAATTCCGACCGAACAGCACTTCGGCCCCATGAGCGAAGTGGCGCCGGGCTGGAAGCTGCGCGTGCTGCTGTGCCAGGCGCTGTTCGCCAATCCCGAGATCCTGCTGCTCGACGAACCGACCAACAACCTCGACATCAACACGATCCGCTGGCTGGAGGAAATCATCAACCAGCGCGAATCGACCATGATCATCATTTCCCATGACCGTCACTTCCTGAATCAGGTGTGTACGCACATGGCCGACCTCGACTACGGCCGCATCCAGGTCTACCCGGGCAACTACGACGACTACATGGAGGCCTCGACGCAGGCGCGTGAACGCCTGTCCTCGGCGAATGCCAAGGCCAAGGAGCGCGTCGCCGAGCTGCAGGAATTCGTGCGTCGCTTCTCCGCCAACAAGTCCAAGGCACGCCAGGCCACCTCGCGCGCCAAGCTGATCGAGAAGATCAAGATCGAGGACATGAAGCCGTCTTCGCGCCAGTATCCGTGGATACGTTTCGAGTACGACGAGAAGGACAAGCTGCACCGTCAGGCCGTCGAGGTCGACAACGTCAGCTTCGCCTACCCGGACAGCGAGCCGCTCTACAAGGGCATCAGCTTCACCCTCAACGCCGGCGACAAGGTCGCCATCATCGGCGAGAACGGCGTCGGCAAGACCACGCTGCTGCGCCTACTGGCCGGCCCCGAGCTGGGCGGCCTGGCGCCGAGCTTCGGCAACGTGAAGTGGGCCGAGAAGGCCAAGCCCGGCTACTTCGCGCAGGACCACAGCGACGATTTTGCCAGCGGCGAATCATTGACCGAATGGATCGTGCAGTGGGTACGTGAAGGCGGCTACGAAGGCGGCGATGTGGAAACCCTGATCCGCGGCACGCTCGGTCGTCTGCTCTTCTCCGGCGATGAAGTGAAGAAGTCGGTCAAGGTCATTTCCGGCGGCGAACAGGGTCGCATGCTGTTCGGCAAGCTGATGCTGCTGCGTCGCAACGTCATGCTGATGGACGAACCGACCAACCACCTCGACATGGAATCCATCGAGTCGCTCAACAACGGCCTGGCCGCCTATCCGGGCACGCTGATCTTCGTTTCGCACGACCGCGAATTCGTTTCCTCGCTGGCGACGCGCATCATCGAGGTCAAGGCCGGCGGCCAGATCGTCGACTACCAGGGCACTTACGAGGAATACCTGGCCAGCCAGGGCATCGAATAAGCCGCATCCGCACGGCGCCCCATCCGGGTACGCCGCTGCGCGGGTACGCTTTTCTGCAGAACCGGAGTCTTGCATGCGTCAATGTCTTTTCGCACTGGCGGCCTGTGCCGTGTCCGCCGCTGCCAGCGCCAGCGCCTTCGAGGAGTGTCAGGGCATCAAGGCCGACCCGGTGCGGCTGGCCTGTTACGACCGTCTCGCCATGGAGGCTGCGCCGGCAAGCACGGTCGTGATCCTCGACCAGGACCAGAAGGCTCCGCCCAGATTGCCGGTGGTGATCCAGCGGCCGCCGCCGGCTTCGCCGGTATCGGCGCTGTCCGAGCTGTGGGAGTTGGACCCGGAAAGCCAGGCCGGCACCTTCCTGTTCCGTGCCCACAATCCCACCTACATCCTGCCGGTGTATGCCACCACGGATGTGAATGAACGTCCCTCCAGTCCGGCGCCCGGCCATACCCCGGCGCAGGACAGCAAACAGCAGCCGGGCGAGGTCAAGTTCCAGCTCAGCTTCAAGACCAAGCTGATGGAAGACCTCTTCGACGGCCGCAGCGACCTCTGGTTCGGCTATACCCAGCAGTCCTGGTGGCAGCTCTACAACAAGGACAATTCGGCGGCTTTCCGCGAGACCAACTACGCGCCGGAGCTGATCCTGACCACGCGCGTGAATTACGACATCCTCGGCTGGAAGGCGCGCATGATCAATCTCGGCTTCCTGCACCAGTCGAACGGGCGCGACCTGCCGCTGTCGCGCAGCTGGAATCGCGTCTATGCACAAGCCGGTCTGGAAAAGGGTGACTGGGTCATGCTGCTGCGCCCGTGGTGGCGCGTGCCGGAAAAGAGCGGCAGCGACGACAATCCGGACATCAATCGCTACATGGGTTACGGCGATGCCGTGCTGGCCTGGAAGCGCAGCGGCCACGTCGTGAGCCTGACCGGGCGCTACAACGCAAACAGCGGCAAGGGCGCGGCGCAGGCCGACTGGTCATTCCCGATCTCGCGCCAGCTCAAGGGCTATATGCAGCTCTTCAGCGGCTACGGCGACAGCCTGATCGACTACAACCACCGGCAGACCACGCTGGGTATCGGTGTTTCACTGAGCGAAGGCCTGTAAGCCGGCTCACTGAATTGCGCGGAGGTGCGATCCGCGCAATGCGCCTACTGCTTGCCTGCGCGGCTCTTGGCCCGCGCCTCTTCCTTGGCGCGGAACTCGGCGGCCTTGCGGGCATTTTCCGCGTCCTTGCGTGCGTTTTCCTCGTCACGCAGGCGAATATGCTCGGCGGCATCGTACTTGCGCACATTGCGTTCCAGCGACTGGGACTGGCGTTCCTGCCGCTTGGCAATGGAGGTTTCCTTGCGATAGGCCACGCGCGCATCGTCGAGGCAGGCGCTCACCAGAAACTTCTTCCAGCATTCGGTCTTGGCCTCGGCCTGGGCCTTGTCTGCGGCCTCGCGGCGCAGGGCGGATTCTTCCTTCAGGGTTGCGGCGAGCGCTTCCATTTCATCGCGCTCGGCCTTGCTGCGCGGCACGCCGATGGACGACAGCACGGCGGCGGCATCGAGCGGCACCGTGGCCGCGCCGGCAGGGTCGGCAGCGGCTGCCGGCGGTACCGGCGGCGCCTCGGGTGCGGCCGGTGCGGCGGCTTCCTGGGCGCTCGCACTGGCGCAGACGAGACACAGGCTCAACAGAAAAAACCGGAATGGCACAATGCTTTCCTTAAAATAGCGGGCTACGCAATTTCACCACAGATCGCGGCCGGCCGCCTTTTCCTGCAACATGATTCTTCTCCGTAATCTTGCCTTTGCCCGCAATGGCCGTTTCCTTGTCGAGAACGCCAGTCTGCAGCTGCATCCTGGCTGGAAGATCGGTCTGATCGGCGCCAACGGCACCGGCAAGTCCTCCTTCCTCGCCCTCCTGCGCGGCGAACTGCATGCCGAAGCCGGCGATCTGGAAATCCCTGCGGTATGGGCGGTCGCGCATGTGGCGCAGGACACGCCGGCCCTGCC
>JAIEOJ010000054.1 GCA_019750575.1 Rhodocyclaceae bacterium
GCTCAGCCCGAACGGTCATGCGTTTTCGGCGAGGATAAACCTCGCCTGAACTTCGTGCCTAATCAGGAAGTTCAAAGCTGTGCGATCTTGGACTTGGCCAGCGGCGGATTCTTCGCAAAATAGCGCTTGATGCCGCGCAGGATGGCCTCGGCCATCTTGTCCTGGTAGTCCTCGTCGGTGAGCTTGGCCTCCTCCTCCGGATTCGAGATGAAGGCGGTCTCGATCAGGATGGAGGGGATATCCGGCGCCTTGAGCACGGCAAAGCCGGCCTGTTCGACCTCGGCCTTGTGCAGGGTATTGATCCCGCCCAGTTCGCCCAGCACCGACTTGCCGACCTTGAGGCTGTCATTGATGGTCGCGGTCTGCGACAGGTCGAGCAGGGTGCGCGCCAGATAAGGGTCCTTGACGCCGATGTTGACGCCACCGATCAGGTCGGCCGCGTTTTCCTTCTGCGCCAGCCAGCGCGCCGCCGTGCTGGAGGCGCCGGTTTCCGACAGGGCGAACACGCTGGAACCGCGCGCGGTCGGCTTGATGAAGGCATCGGCATGCACCGAGATGAAGAGGTCGGCATTGACGCGACGCGCCTTCTGCACCCGTTGTCCGAGCGGCACGAAGAAATCGCTGTCGCGCGTGAGCACCGCGCGCATGTTCGGCTCGGCGTCGATCTTGGCCTTGAGTCGCCGGGCAATCGACAGGGTCACGGTCTTTTCATACGTGCCGCGCCGGCCGATGGCGCCCGGGTCTTCGCCACCATGGCCCGGATCAAGGACGATGGTAACCAGACGCGCGATGTCGAGCTTGTCGCTGCGGCTCTTGTCTGCCGTCTTTTCCTGCCGGGAAGGCGACTTGCCGGAGGCCTGCTCGATGGCGGCCTCGGTCCTTTTTTCGCTCTCTTCCAGCATGGACATCAGCGGATCGACGGGCTCGGTCGGATACAGGTCGAGCACCAGGCGGTGGCCGTATTCGCCGACCGGCTTGAGCGTGAATACCTGCGGCTTGATCTCGGCCTTGAGCTCGATCACCAGGCGCACCACGCCCGGCCGGTTGCGACCGGCGCGGATCAGCTTGATATAGGGATCAGCCTCGGAAATCTTGCCCGGCAGCGACTGCAAGACGGAATTGAATTCAACGCCCTCGATGTCGACCACCAGACGCGGCGGATCCGCCACCATCATCTGCGTGTACTTGAGTTCGTCGCTGTACTCCAGGGTCACGCGCGTGTAATCGCGCGAGGGCCACACGCGCACGCCCATGACGCTGGCGGAAGCCGCCGCCGCAAAGCCGGTGCGCGTGACCAGCAAGGTCAGGGAAGCGGCCGCAAATTTGAGCGCATCGCGCCGCGACAGGGGGCGGACAACACTGAATTCGTCGGCAGCTGGGCTGGAGTGCTCGCCTAGCGGACCGGATTCGACGATGCGGAAGAGAGGCTGGTCAGACATGCCGCGCCCCTTGCCGTGGGCGCATGCAAGACCGCCTTGCGCCCCGCATTGCCATCCTGGCCATCGACGGAGAGGCAGATCCGCAGGTCCGGACGCGGCAAGTAAGCGCCTGCCTTGTCCGGCCATTCGACCAGACAGACGCCCGCATTCGGGCCGCTTGCTTGGAAATATTCGTCCAGTCCCGCATCCAGATACTCTTCCGGTTCGTTGAATCTATAAAAATCAAAGTGATACAAGTTTAAACCAGAAACGACATGAACTTCAACCAAAGTATAGGTCGGACTTTTGACTTTATTTCCGTAACCCAGCGCACGCAGCAGCCCGCGCACCAGCGTGGTCTTGCCGGCGCCGAGATCGCCTTCGAGCGTAATGACCAGCCCGGGATGCAGGGTGGGTGCGAGCGCGGCGCCCAGTGCGAGCGTGGCGGCCTCGTCCCGGAGGCTCAGTACTGCAGTCGCATCCTCCGGGGAAAGCAGCGGGCTTGATGACGTACTATTGGGCACATGCATGCGGAAATATCCGAAAAAATCGACTGGAAGATGCTGGCGACGACCATCAAGGCCTGGGGCCGTGAACTTGGCTTTGCCGAGATCGGCATCACGCATGTCGACCTGTCGCACGCCGAAGCCGGCCTGCTGGAATGGCTGGCCGCCGGCTATCACGGCGAGATGGATTATATGGCACGCCACGGCCTGACCCGGGCGCGACCGGCCGAACTGGTGCCGGGCACGGTCTCGGTGATCACCGCACGCCTCGACTACCGTCCCACGGAGAACATGGCGGCCGATGCCGACGCCAACCTGCAGGCGCCGGACCGCGCCTATCTTTCACGCTATGCGCTCGGTCGCGACTACCACAAGGTCTTGCGCAACCGCCTGCAGCAACTCGCCGACCGCATCAACGCCGAAGTCGGTCCCGCCAGCAATTTCAGCTATCGCGCCTTCACCGACTCGGCGCCGGTCATGGAAGTCGAGCTCGCCGCCATGAGCGGCATTGGCTGGCGCGGCAAGCACACGCTGCTGCTCAACCGGTCGGCGGGATCGTTCTTCTTTCTCGGCGAGCTGTTCACCAACCTGCCGCTGCCCGCCGACACGCCGACCCGCAATCACTGCGGCACCTGCCAGGCCTGTCTCGACATCTGCCCGACCCAGGCCTTTGCCGGCCCCTATCAACTGGATGCGCGGCGCTGCATTTCCTATCTGACGATTGAATTGAAGGGCAGCATCCCCGTCGAGCTGCGGCCACTCATCGGCAACCGCGTTTACGGGTGCGACGACTGCCAGCTCGCCTGTCCATGGAATCGCTTTGCGCCGCTCTCCAGGGAAGATGACTTCAAGGTGCGCAACGGACTGGATCAGGCCACCCTGGTCGAGCTGTTTGCGTGGTCAGAGGAGGCCTTCAATCAGCGCCTCGCCGGCTCCGCGATACGTCGCATCGGGCATGAGCGCTGGCTGCGCAATCTGGCCGTAGGGCTGGGCAACATTCCGGCCGGGCATGCGGCCGCCGCCGCCGCGATTGCGGCACTGAGCTCACGCCGCGATCACCCCAGCGCAATGGTGCGCGAGCATGTGCAGTGGGCCTTGACACGGTTGTTATCCTGAGCCGCTCACCCTGAGCCTGTCGAAGGGTGGAGACAGTAAAGGTACTCTCTCCGCAACAGCCTTCGACAAGCTCAGGCCGAACGGAAAGTGAGCTCATCCCTTTTCAACAGGTCGCGCTGGATCACTGCACCACTCGCTCCATGACCCGGCATACAGGCGCGAGCCGCTCAGCCCTGCCACCTCCATCGCCAGCAGGTTGTGGCAGGCGGTGACGCCGGAACCGCAGGAATGCACCACGCTGGCGGGATCGGCACCCGCCAGTTGCGCCATGAACTCGGCACGCAACTGTTCGGCCGGCTTGAAACGGCCGTCGTCACTCAGGTTGTCGCGGAAGAAGCGATTCTTCGCACCGGGAATATGGCCACCAACGGGGTCCAGGGTTTCATTCTCGCCGCGGAAGCGATCGGCGCTGCGCGCATCCAGCAGGAAGACGGCAGGCTTGCCAAGCGAAGACAGCACCTCCTGCGCCTTGACCACCGGCCCGGTCTTGATCAGCGGATAGACCTGCGCCGGATAGGCGTGCGGCTTTTGCGACAGCGGATAGCCTGCCGCCTGCCAGGCCTGTATGCCGCCTTCGAGCACGGCGACATCGCCGCGATGACCTACCCAGCGCAGCATCCACCACAGGCGCGCGGCGAACATGCCGCCGGCATCATCGTAGATCGCCACCGGCATGTCGGGCGCGAGCCCGAGCGAACCGAGCCGGGCTGCGAAATGCTGCGGATCCGGCAGGGGGTGACGCCCGTTGCTGCCGTTGCTCTCGCCGGACAAATCATGGTTCAGGTGCAGGTACTGGGCGCCGGGAATATGTCCGTCGGCAAAAGCGCGTGCGCCGACACTGGCATCGCGCAGGTCGAAGCGGCAGTCGAGAATGCGGCGCGATTTGTCCTCGTGCAGGGCACGGGCGGAAATCAGCGCCACCTCAGATGGCGCCTATCGAGGAACGTGCATCATCGATATCCGCATCATCGAAAACGCGCAATTCGGCATTCACGAAGGCCTTGTTGAGCCAGGCACTCCAGGTGATCCACTGGTTGTCGGTGACGATGGCGATGCGGCGGAAATCGTTGGCATGGGCACGCGAGAAGCGGATGTCCTCCCACACCACGTCGATGGTGAAGCTGGCCATTTCGCGCAGGTCGAAATACAGATCGACCGGCCCTTCAAAGCCGACCTTGTAGTTCACCAGCTCCTCGAATTCCGCATAGTCGGCGAGGGTGAACTCGCCCAGTACGGTCACCGACACCAGCGGTCCCTTGTGATCGATTGCAATCATGGCCTGCCCTTTCTGTGGAGTAGGAACACAGCCCCACTATAACCCAAGCCGCTTACGCGCTTGCCATGAAAAAAACAGGCCCGCGAAAGCGTGCCTGTTTTGCGTGCGGCGCCGGATCAGCGCTCGAGCAAGGTCTCGCCCATGACGCGGCGATAGAACTCGTGGAAATGCTGCATGCCGTCTTCCATCGGCGACTGGTAGGGACCGACCTCGTTGCGCCCCTGCTTCCACAAGGCGTAGCGGCCGCGGTCCATGCGCTCGCCGATCTCGTCGTCCTCGATGGCCGTTTCCATGTACGCGGCCTGTTCGGCGGCAACGAACTCCGGCTCGAACAGGGCGATATCTTCCGGATAGTAGAACTCGACCACATTCAGGGTCTTGTTGATGTCCTGCGGAATCAGCGTGGAGACGACGAGCACATGCGGATACCACTCGACCATGATGTTCGGGTAGTAGGTCAGCCAGATCGCACCGTGCGGCGGCAGCTTGCCGTTGTAGTACTGCAGGACTGCCTTGTGCCAGCTCTCGTACGCCCTGGAACCGGCCTTGGCGAGGGAGGTTACGCCGACGCGCTGCACCGAATACCAGTCGCCGAACTGCCAGGTCAGATCGTCGCAGGTGACGAAGTTGCCCAGCCCGGGATGGAAGGGCGCAACGTGATAATCCTCCAGATAGACCTCGATGAAGGTCTTCCAGTTGTAGTTGCACTCATGCAGCTCGACATGGTGGAAGTGATAGCCGCTGAAGTCGAGCTGGTTCGCGAGACGCATGCCGGCCAGATCGGCAACCGCCGAACGCGGGCCCTTGAACAGCAGCCCCTGCCAGTTCTCGAGCTTCTGCTTGTGCAGGTTCAGACAGGGATTGGCCGGAAAGTGCGGCGCACCGATCAGCTCGCCACCGGCGTTGTAGGTCCAGCGGTGAATCGGGCAGACGATGTTCTCGGCATTGCCCGAACCCTGCAGCATGAGCGCCTGGCGATGGCGGCAGACATTCGACATGTCGTAGTAGCCATCCGGCTGATGCACCAGCATGCGGCCGTGATCGAGTGCCTCCCGGGTGCGGTAGTCATGCACATTGGGCACCATCAACTGGTGGCCGACATAGCCCGGACCGGCATCGAAGATGAGCTTTTTCTCCTGCTCGAAAAGCTTCTCGTCGAAATACCAAGATACGGGGAGCTGCGAGGCCGCCGGTGAAAGCAGCGCTGCGCGCGCGATGTCGGACATGATTCCCAACCTCCAAGAGGATGACCCGGAAACCGGAAAACCAGTAGTGAAACTGGGGCAAAGAGGGAGGGCGATTGTAGCCCACCCCCTCTGCAAAGGCCAGACTTTTCAAGACTTTGTCCGGTGATGATGAAGACAGCGCTGCAAGCGGTGATGAAGTTCCCGGATGCGCAGCGCAGCCAGCCCAGAATTGACCTAACCCCTTGCCATGCGGTATTTTTACGGTCTTTGCTCACCCCGCTTGCCGCATCTCATGGCCAAGGCCGCCGCCAACGCATCTCCCGCTTCATTCGAGTCAGCACTGTCCGAACTGGAAACCATCGTCAAATCGCTGGAGGCCGGGCAGAACGGGCTGGCACTCGAAGAGTCGCTGACCGCCTACCAGCGCGGCATGACATTGCTGCGTTACTGCCAGGACGCGCTCGCTGCCGCCGAGCAGAAGATCCAGATCCTGGAAAAGGATGCCTTGCGCGACTTCACGCCGGCCTCAGAAGAATAGACAGTGACGCTCTCCTCACAAGATTTCGCTGCCTGGATGCACGCCATCCAGGCACGCACCGAAACCGCACTTGATCAGCGCCTGCCGGGCAAGAACATCGTTCCCGGCAAGCTGCATGACGCCATGCGCTATGCCACCCTGGGCGGAGGCAAGCGCGTACGCCCCCTGCTCGCGCATGCGGCCGGCAGCATCTTCGATGCACCGGACACGGCACTCGATGCAGCCGCCTGTGCCGTCGAGCTGATCCACGCCTATTCACTGGTGCATGACGACCTGCCCTGCATGGATGATGATTCCCTGCGGCGTGGCAAGCCCACCGTGCATGTCGAGTTCGACGAGGCCACCGCCATGCTGGCGGGCGACGCCTTGCAGTCGCTCGCGTTTCACGTCATTGCAGCACCCGGCCTGATTGCCGATGCGGCGCGCCAGGTCAGGATGATCGAATTGCTGGCGCAAGCCTCGGGCTCGCGCGGCATGGCCGGCGGCCAGGCCTTCGACCTCGACTCAGTCGGCAAGCAGATCGCCCTGAGCGAGCTCGAGTTCATGCACATCCACAAGACTGGCGCACTGATCCGCGCCGCCGTCCTGCTCGGTGCACATTGCGGCAATGCCGATGACGCAGAGCTGGGCCGCCTCGCCCACTACGCCAATCGCATCGGCCTGCTGTTCCAGATCGTCGATGACATTCTCGACAGCGAAGCCGATACCGCCACCCTGGGCAAAACCGCAGGCAAGGACGAGGCCAACAACAAGCCGACCTATGCCAGTCTGCTCGGCCTCACCCAGGCCAAGTCCCTGGCTGCCGAAATGTGCGCCGAGGCGCATGCTGCACTCGACGAGTTCGGTCCGCAGGCACGTCGCCTGCACGAGCTCACCGACTTCATTGTCGCCCGCACCTTCTAAGTTTCCGAAATCCCGATAAAAATGGCGCCCCTTACCTCGGAAACCCCCTTGCTGGACACCATCAACTCGCCCGCCGACCTGCGCGGTCTGAGTCGTGACCTGCTGCCCCGGCTCGCCGACGAGCTGCGCGCCTTCCTGCTGGACTCGGTGGCGAAGACCGGCGGTCACCTGTCCTCGAATCTGGGCACCGTCGAGCTGACCATCGCGCTGCACTACGTCTACAACACGCCCGATGACCGGCTGGTATGGGACGTTGGCCACCAGACCTATGGTCACAAGATACTCACCGGACGTCGTGCCGGCATGGCGCGCCTGCGCATGCAGGACGGAGTGTCCGGCTTTCCGCGCCGCGCCGAGAGCGAATACGATACCTTCGGCGTCGGCCACTCCTCGACCTCGATTTCCGCTGCGCTCGGCATGGCGGTAGCCGCCAAGGCCAAGGGCGAGGATCGCGCCGTGGTCGCCGTCATCGGCGATGGCGCCATGTCCGCCGGCCAGGCCTTCGAGGCGCTCAACAATGCCGGCGTCATGGACGCGAACCTGCTGGTCATCCTCAATGACAACGACATGTCGATCTCGCAACCGGTCGGCGCACTCAACAAGTATCTTGCCCGCCTGCTGTCGGGCCGCACCTACAATGCTGCGCGCCGCGCCGGCGAGAAGGTGCTGTCGGGCATGCCCTCGATGCTGGAATTCGCCAACAAGGTCGAGGAACACGTCAAGGGCATGATCACGCCCGGCACGCTGTTCGAGGAGATGGGCTTCAACTACATCGGCCCGATTGACGGTCACGACATCAATTCGCTGGTGCCGATGCTGCAGAACCTCAAGCAGCTCAAGGGGCCGCAGTTCCTGCACGTCATCACGCGCAAGGGTCAGGGTTACAAGCTGGCCGAGAACGATCCGATTCTCTATCACGGTGTCGGCAAGTTCGACCACAAGAACGGCATTGTCGGCAGCAAGCCCGGCAAGCTCACCTACACCCAGGTTTTCAGCGACTGGCTGTGCGACATGGCGGCCAGCGATACGCGCCTCGTGGGCATTACGCCGGCCATGCGCGAAGGCTCGGGGCTGGTGCGCTTCGCTAACGAATATCCGGATCGCTACTTCGATGTCGCCATCGCCGAGCAGCATGCGCTGACCTTCGCCGCCGGCCTCGCCTGCGAAGGCTTGAAGCCGGTTGTCGCCATCTACTCGACCTTCCTGCAGCGCGCCTACGATCAACTGATCCACGACATCGCCCTGCAGAACCTGCCGGTGATGCTGGCCATCGACCGCGGCGGGCTGGTCGGTGCTGACGGCGGCACCCACAACGGCGCCTTCGACCTGTCTTTCCTCACCTGCATTCCGAACATGGTGATCATGGCACCGGCCGATGAGGCCGAATGCCGCCGCATGCTCAGTACCGCCTACCAGATCGACGGCCCGACCGCCGTGCGCTATCCGCGCGGCAGCGGTCCCGGTACAACGCCGGCGCCGACGCTGGACACCCTCCCGCTCGGCAAGGGCGAGATCAGAAGGCAGGGCAGGAAGGTGGCCATCCTCGCCTTCGGCAGCATGCTGAGCCCGGCACTGGAGGCCGGCGAGTCGCTGGACGCCACCGTTGCCAACATGCGTTTCATCAAGCCGCTGGACCAGGATCTGGTGCGTGAACTTGCGCAAGGCCATGACCTGCTCGTCAGCATCGAGGAAAACGCCCTGATCGGCGGCGCCGGCTCCGAAGTGGCGCGTGCGCTCGAAGACATGGGCCTCGGCACACCGCTGCTGCGGCTCGGCCTGCCCGACGCCTTCATCGAGCACGGTGACGCGCCCAGCCTCCTGGCGCAACACGGACTTGATGCCGCGGGAATCGTCGCCACCATCAACAAAGCACTCATCTGAACAGGGATCAAAGCCGCTTTATAGGCTTTGGCTATCCCCTTAATAGTTGAGTGATTTTGTCGGGAATGCTACAATTTCATCACATTCAATCATCGGGGAAGCCTTTACGCCCCGTCAGAGAGCCGCCATGAATTCCAGGGACAACAACATCGCCATCCCCGACGTCCAGTCCAGCGAGGACACCCGCCGCATGCCGATCAACCGTGTCGGCATCAAGGACATCCGCCATCCAATCAAGGTCAAGGACAAGGATCGCGGCGTCCAGCACACCATCGCCAGCTTCAACATGTATGTCGGCCTGCCCCACAACTTCAAGGGCACCCACATGTCGCGCTTCGTCGAAATCCTGAATTCGCACGAAACCGAAATCTCGATCGACAGCTTCGAAACCATGCTGCGCGAGATGGTGGTCAAGCTCGAGGCCGAAACCGGCCATCTGGAGATGAGCTTCCCCTTCTTCATCAACAAGACTGCCCCGGTTTCCGGCGTCAAGAGCCTGCTCGACTACGAAGTCACCCTGACCGGCGAGATCCTTGCCGGCGGCGCCTACAAGCAGACCACACGCGTCGTGGTGCCGGTCACAAGCCTGTGCCCCTGCTCCAAGAAGATTTCCGAACGTGGTGCACACAATCAGCGCTCGCATGTCACCGTCACGGTCGAGACCGGCGATGAATTCGTGTGGATCGAGGAACTGGTCCAGCTTGCCGAAGCCCAGGCCTCCTGCGAACTCTACGGCCTGCTCAAGCGCCCCGACGAGAAGTACGTGACCGAACGCGCCTACGACAACCCCAAGTTCGTCGAAGACCTGGTCCGCGATGTAGCCGGCGCCCTGAATGCCGAACCGCGCGTGGTGTCCTATGTGGTCGAGTCAGAAAATTTTGAGTCGATTCACAACCACAGCGCCTACGCACTCATTGAGCACGACAAGCGTAAGCAGTAAAGCTGGCCTCTGCCACAAGGAAAAAAGGGAGCTGCGGCTCCCTTTTTTGTCTGCACCTGTCCGAATCGCAGACATAGGATGCGTCCGATCAAACGCGCTGCATATCTAACGCTCCACTCACCAGCCGCACACCCGCACAGATCACTCAGCGCAGCGGCGAAAAACAAAAAGGGCGCCGAGGCGCCCTTTTCTGCTTGCAGCCAAAAAGCCGATCAGGCCTTCTTGGTCAGCTTTTCCTTGATACGTGCCGACTTGCCGGAACGCTCGCGCAGGTAGTACAGCTTGGCGCGACGGACGGCACCGCGACGCTTGACTTCGATGTCGGCGATCAGCGGGGAGTAGGTCTGGAAGGTACGCTCGACGCCTTCGCCCGAGGAAATCTTGCGGACGGTGAAAGCGGAGTTCAGGCCGCGATTGCGCTTGCCGATCACGACGCCTTCGAAGAGCTGCACGCGCTTGCGGGTGCCTTCAACGACGTTCACGCCGACGACAACGGTGTCACCCGGAGCGAAATCGGGAATGGTCTTGCCGAGGCGAGCAATTTCTTCTTGCTCGAGTTGCTGAATCAGGTTCATTTGATACTCCAATGGTCAGTGGCTGTTAGCCGTTTCGGCAGAGCAAGAGGTCAACCACCCGCTTGATGCCAACACTTTCTTGTTACTGCTTTTGCTTCTACTTGCTACCAAGCTCCTGGCGAAACTCCTCCAGCAGCTTTGCTTCTTCCTTGCTGAGTGCCCGTGCTGCAAGCAGCTCCGGGCGTCTCAGCCAGGTCCGCCCCAGCGCCTGCTTGAGGCGCCAGCGGCGAATGTTCTCATGGTTGCCGGACAACAGCACTTCCGGCACCTGCATTCCTGCATACACTTCCGGCCGCGTGTAGTGCGCGCAGTCCAGCAGCCCGGCGACGAAGGAGTCCTCCACCGCCGATCCGGCGTCGTTCAATGCCCCGGGCAGCTGCCGCACGCAGGCATCGATCAAGGCCAGGGCCGGGATTTCACCTCCCGACAGCACAAAATCACCGAGCGATATTTCCTCATCCACACAGCGCTCGATCAGGCGTTCATCCACCCCTTCGTAGCGCCCGCACAGCAGGATCGCCCCATTCCCGGCCGCCAGGTCCAGCACACGCTGATGCGTGAGCGGCTTGCCCTGCGGCGAAAAGTAAATCACTTTTGCATCCGGCCCCCGCTTCGCCTTGGCGGCAGCGATGGCCTTTTCCAGCGGCTCGACCAGCATCACCATGCCCGGCCCGCCACCGTACGGGCGGTCATCGACCGTTCGATGGTTGTCTTCGGTAAAGTCGCGCGGATTCCAGCATTGCAAATCCCACAACTTCCGTTCCAGCGCCCGCCGGGTAATCCCCGAGGCGGTCACTGCATTGAAAATCTCCGGAAACAGGGTGATGACATCGAAGGCGAGCATTGCTCCAGCACCCCTTACCAGTCCCGTTCCCAGTCCACGCGGATCTCTCCGGCGGGCACATTCACTTCCAGCACGACACTGCCGACGAAAGGCAGCAGGCGTTCCTGTTGCTGCTCGCCCTCTCCTGCGTGCACTACCAGCACATCGCTGGCAGCAGCGGAGATGACGGAACTCACCCGCCCCAGGCTTTCGCCCCTGGTGTTGACGACAGCCAGTCCGACCAGGTCATCCCAGTAGAACTCATCGTCATCGGTGGCCGGCATGGCTTCGCGCGGCGCACCCACGTAGGAACCCTGAAGCGCTTCAGCTGCAGTCCGGTCATCAACTCCGACCAGTTTGGCGATCAGACCCTTGCCGTGCTCACGCACCTGCTCGAGCCTGTAGGCTTGCCACGCACCGGCTTCCTGCTCCGGGTCGGCGGCGAGCCACCACTGCGGCATTGCGCACCACGCCGCCGGATCATCGGCAAACGGGTGCAGCTTGAACCAGCCGCGCACACCATATGGGACGACCAGGCGCCCCAGCACGATCATGCGCGGTTCAGCCAATGTGACTTAAGCAGCCTTCTTTTCGCCGAGCTGCTTGACCAGACGGGCAGCGGTCGGCGACAGTTGGGCGCCGTTGCTCTGCCAGAAGGCCAGACGTTCAGCGTTCACAACCAGGCTTTGGGCATTGCCGGAAGCAACCGGGTTGTAGAAACCAACGCGCTCGATGAAACGACCATCGCGACGATTGCGCGAGTCGGTCACGACGATGTTGAAGAAGGGGCGCTTCTTGGCGCCGCTGCGTGCAAGACGGATAACGACCATTTTTGGAACCTCGTTCCGGTAAGAATTCGGAGAAAGCCCGCGATTATAGGGGAAAACCCCACCCGAATCAATGCCTCCCTGCACGGGACTCGAAAAGCGCCCCAAACCGCCATGACCGCTGTTGCTGCAGCATTTAGCGCCCGTCGCCCCGCTGGCAGAGGCCCGGAGTACGAGAAACGCACACCTGCAGGGCGCAAACACGACTCCCGGGGCTGGCGGCAGGGGAATTCCACTAGAATCGGCATATTCCTTCCGATCCGCCGTGATGCCACCTCCGGAACCCCAGCGCGTGTCCCAAGAAGAATCCCCGATCGCAGACTCGCCGGCCATGCACGAGATACTCGACTGGCTGGGCAGCAAATGCGAGGACCCGCTCGACGACCTGATCCCCCTGCGCCGCCATCTGCGCAGCGTGGTCAGCATGCCGCTGCCGCCGCGCGTGCTGCTGCGCCTGCTGGAGCTGTTCGAGCCGCGCATCGCCCGTATCCACAAACTGGTATTCCCCCTACTGCTCGACGCCAGCACGCCGCTGCCGCGCAATCTGCGCATCCTGAGCCAGAGCCTGGTCGATCTGCACGGGCATCTGGCCGAAGGCTTTCTCAAGATCCTGCAACATGCGATTGAAGGCTTCCAACGTCCCAAGCGTCGCCGCGACACCCTCGCTGCGCGCGCGCTGGGCAGCCTGCGCCGACAGTACGAACTCTCGCTGCGCGCCGCCAGCGGCACTCCGCCTGGTTTCTGGAAGCAGCTGAACCAGCTCCTGCTGAACCACCAGCAGGCACCTGACAGCTACCTGGACAGCCAGTCCCTGCAGGTGCTGCACCTGCTGCTGGCCGTGCATGCGGCGCAGGCCGAGGCACTCACGCCGCGCGAGCAGGAGTTT
>JAIEOJ010000295.1 GCA_019750575.1 Rhodocyclaceae bacterium
GTGCCGCTGCCGCACGACGGCAAGGTGGCCGATCTGAGATTGTGGTGGTCGCAGTTCGACGATCCGCTGCTGAACGAGCTCATCCTCGCCGCCGAGATCAACAGTCCGAGCGTGGCGGCGGCACGTTCACGCCTCTATCAGGCGCGTGCCGCCAGCACCAGCGCCACCGCGACGCTGCTGCCGCGGCTGGATGCCAACCTGTCCGGCTCGCGCGGCCAGCAGGACATCCGCTTCCCCGCCGGCACCGCCACCTCGGGCGGCCTCGCCGCGAGCTGGGAGCTCGATCTCTTCGGCGCGGCCAGCGCGAACTACGATGCGGCCAATCTGCGTTACAGCGGCGCCCAGGCCGACTGGCATCTGGCGCGCGTGACCCTGGCCGCCGACGTGGCCACCAGCTACATCGGCCTGCGCGCCTGCGAAGCCACGCTGCTGCAGCGCCAGACCGATGCCGAATCGCGCCGCGAAAGCGCGCGCCTGAGCGGCATCAATGCCGAAGCCGGGCTGGAGTCGCCGGCGAATGCGGCGCTCGCACGCGCCAGCGCTGCCCAGGGCAACACCCTGCTGACCCAGCAACGCGCCCAGTGCGAAATCGCCATCAAGGCGCTGGTGGCGCTGACCGCGATCAGCGAAACGGAGCTGCGCCAGCGTCTCGCCGACAAGACCTCACGCCTGCCCGAACCGGCCGGCATCGTGGTGAACGCGGTGCCCGCGGCCGTCATTGCCCAGCGCCCCGATCTGTACAGCGCCGCGCAGGCGGTGCTGGCGGCGAGTGCCGACGTGAGCAATCTGCAGGCACAGCGACTGCCGCGCATCACCCTGGCCGGCAACATCAGTCATTCGCGCTTTGTGTCCGACACCGCCACCGTTGAGGGCCGCGTCTGGACGCTGGGCCCCTTGCAGGTGACCCTGCCCATCTTCGATGCCGGCACCCGCCGCGCCAATGTGGAAACCGGTCGCGCACGCTACGACGAGGCCGTGGTCAATTACGGCGCCAAGCTGCGCGGTGCGGTACGCGAAGTCGAGGAGGCCCTGATCAATCTGCGCAGCGCCGCCGACCGCGCTGCCGATGCGCAGATTGCCGTCGACGGCTTCACCGCCTCCTACAGCGGCGTCGAGGCCCGCCAGCGTCATGGCCTGGCCAGCCTGTTCGAACTCGAGGACGCGCGTCGCTCCCTGATCAATGCACGGCTGGCACTGATCGAGGTGCAGCGTGACCGCGTCAATGCCTGGGTCTCGCTCTACCGCGCCCTGGGCGGCGGCTGGACGCTGCAGGAGCAGCTTGCCGCCGCCGATGCCATGCCGGACATGACCCGGCCGGCCACCCCGCAACAATCCAACTGAGTCCAATCTCATGAAGCTCGCCCTCAAGAGAAAGTCCCTGCTCATCGCTGGCGCGATCGGCGCCGCCCTGATCCTGCTCCTTGTCGCCACACGCAGCGGCAAGCAGACTGAAGTCACGGCTGACGGTCCGCAACCCTCGCTCAGCGTCAACGCGGAAACGCCGCTGCCGATGCGCATGAGCCAGCGCATTTCCGCCAACGGCAATGTCGAGGCCTGGCAGGAAGCCGTGATCGGCGCCAATGTCAGCGGCCTGGTCCTCGCCGAGGTCAGAGTGAATGTCGGTGATGTGGTCAAGAAAGGCCAGGTTCTGGCCACCTTCTCCAGCCAGACCGTGGCGGCCGAACTGGAGCAGAGTCGGGCCCGTGCCGCGGAAGCCGAAGCCAGCGCACTCGAAGCCGAAGCCAATGCCGAACGCGCAAAGAAGGTGGCGGACAGCGGCGCCCTCAGCGCGCAACAACTGAACCAGTACCTGACCGCCGCGCAGACCGCGCGCGCGCGCGCCAAGGCCCAGCTCGCCGCCGAGCGCGCGCAGGCAGTGCGCCTTGCCGACACCCGCGTGCTGGCACCCGACAACGGCGTGATTTCCGCGCGCACCGCCACCGTCGGCGCAGTCCCCGCCGGGAATGAACTGTTTCGCCTGATCCGTCAGGGCCGCCTCGAATGGCGTGCCGAAGTGCCGGCCACGCAGATGGCCCTGCTCAAGCCGGGCATGCCGGTGCGACTGGATGCCGGCAGCGGCATCAATGTCAGCGGCAAGCTGCGCATGATCTCGCCCAGCGTGGACCCCAAGACGCGCAACGGCATCGTCTATGTCGACCTGCCCGAGCCGGGCGCCGCGCGCGCCGGCATGTTCGCCGCCGGCGAGTTCGAGATCGGCATGAGCGATGGCCTGACCCTGCCGCAGAGCGCGGTCATGGTGCGCGACGGCTACAGCTATGTGTTCCGCGTGGGCGCCGACAGCAAGGTGGTGCAGACCAAGGTGACCCTGGGCCGCCGTATCGATGAGCGCGTCGAAGTGCTGACCGGTCTCGGTGCCGACGACCGCGTGGTGGTCGCCGGTGGCGGCTTCCTCACCGACGGCGACCTGGTGCGTGTGGTCGCGGCGACATCGGCCGATCCTGCGCCGGTCAAATAGCCAAAGACAAAATCCTTACCACAGAGGCACAGAGACACAGAGCAAGGCAAGCCGACTTCATATGCGTGCCCTTCTCGTCTCCTGTTTTCCTCTGTGTCTCTGTGACTCTGTGGTGAATGCCATTTTGGAAAATACCCAATGAACGTTTCCGCCTGGTCGATACGCAATCCGACGCCAGCCATCCTCTTCTTCATCATGCTCACGCTGTTCGGCTTCTACAGCTTCAGCGAGATGAAGATCCAGAACTTCCCCGACATCGACCTGCCCACGGTCAATGTCACCGCCTCCCTGCCCGGCGCCTCGCCGGCGCAACTGGAGACGGATGTCGCGCGCAAGATCGAGAACTCCGTCGCCACGCTGCAGGGCGTCAAGCACATCTACACCAAGGTGCAGGACGGCAGCGTGACCATCACAGTCGAGTTCCGTCTTGAGAAGAACAGCATGGAGGCGGTCAACGACGTGCGCGATGCGGTCAGCCGCGTGCGTGCCGACCTGCCCGGCGATCTGCGCGATCCCATCATCTCCAAGATGGAGCTGTCGGGCCTGCCCATCCTCACCTACACCATCGCCTCGAGCAAGATGAGCGACGAGGAGCTGAGCTGGTTCGTCGACAACACCGTGTCGCGGCGCATGCTCAGCGTCAAGGGCGTGGGCGCGGTATCGCGGGTCGGCGGGGTCACGCGCGAAATCCGTGTCGAACTCGATCCGCTGCGGCTGCAGGCGCTGCATGCCACGGCGGCCGACATCTCGCGCCAGCTGCGCCAGGTTCAGCGCGAAGCCTCGGGCGGCCGCACCGACATTGGCGATGCCGAACAGTCGGTACGCACCCTGGGTACGGTGCAGACTGCGTCCGAACTGGCCGCCATGCAGATTCCGCTTGCCGACGGCCGCCGCATCCGCCTCGACCAGGTCGCCAATGTCAGCGATAGCGTGGGCGAGCAGCGCAGCGCCGCCCTTCTCAACGGCAAGCCGGTGGTCGGCTTCGAGATCACCCGCACGCGCGGCGCCGGCGAAGTCGAGGTCAGCGACGGTGTGAAGGTCGCGCTGGACAAGCTGCGCGCCGACCATCCCGACATCGAGATCACCGAGGCCTTCAACTTCGTCGATCCGGTCGCCGAGAACTATCACGGCTCCATGTACCTGCTCTACGAGGGCGCCCTGCTCGCCGTGCTGGTGGTCTGGTTCTTCCTGCGCGACTGGCGCGCCACCCTGGTGTCTGCCGCGGCGCTGCCGCTGTCGGTGATCCCGGCTTTCGGCTGCATGTACCTGTTCGGCTTCTCGATCAATGTCATCACCCTGCTCTCGCTGTCCCTCGTCATCGGCATTCTGGTCGACGATGCGATCGTCGAGATCGAGAACATCATGCGCCACCTGCGCATGGGCAAGACGCCGTATCAGGCGGCCATGGAAGCCGCGGACGAGATCGGCCTCGCCGTGATCGCCACCACCTTCACCCTGATCGCCGTATTCCTGCCGACCGCCTTCATGAGCGGCGTGCCGGGCAAGTTCTTCCTCCAGTTCGGCTGGACCGCCGCCATCGCGGTGTTCTTCTCGCTGGTCGTGGCGCGCATGCTGACGCCCATGATGGCCGCCTATCTGCTGCGCGCCGACATCAAGGAACACAAGGAACCGGGCTGGCTCTCCATGTACATGGAATGGGTGCAGGCCTGTCTGCGCCACCGCGTGCGCACCGTGCTCTCCGCCCTCGGCTTTCTGGTGCTCTCCTTCGCCCTGGTCGGCTTTCTGCCAACCGGCTTTCTGCCACCGGATGATCTGTCGCAAACCCAGGTCACCCTGACCCTGCCGCCCGGCAGCAACTTCCGGCAGACTCACGCCGCTGCCGAGGAGGCGCGCCATCTGATCGAGAAGAATCCCAACATCAAGATGATCTACACCGCCATCGGCGGCGGCAGCGCCGGCGGCGACCCCTTAGCGCCGGCCGGTGCAGCGCAGGTCAACAAGGCCGTGCTGACCATCAACATGGTCCACCGCAGCGAACGCGGCGGCGTCAGCAAGCAGGATGTCGAGGCCGAACTACGCCGTGCGCTGGAAGCGCTGCCCGGCGCACGCGTCAAGGTGGGTCTGGATGGTTCCAACTCGAAGTATGTGCTGGTGCTGGCCGGCGACGATGGCAATGTGCTCGGCGAGCACGCACACAAGGTGGAGCGCGAGCTGCGCACCATCCCCGGCATCGGCGGCGTCACCTCCTCAGCCAGCCTGGTGCGCCCGGAAATCATTGTGCGGCCGGACTTCGCGCAGGCCGCCAATCTGGGTGTGACCTCGGTCGCCATCGCCGATACGCTGCGTATTGCCACGAATGGCGACTACGATCAGTTCCTGCCCAAGCTCAATCTTTCCGAGCGCCAGGTGCCCATCGTCATCAAGCTGCCGCCCTCGGCACGCACGGACCTGGAACTGCTGTCTCGCCTCACCGTGCCCGGCACGCAGGGACCGGTACCGCTGGGCAATATCGCGCAACTCAGCGTGGACAGCGGACCGGCCGAGATCAGCCGCTATGACCGCCAGCGCAACATCAATTTCGACATCGAGCTGAATCAGCAGCCGCTGGGCGAAGTTGAGAAACAGGCCATGGCGCTGCCCAGCCTGAAGAAGCTCCCGCCCGGCGTGATCCAGACCACGGTCGGCGATGCAGAAGCCATGGCCGAACTGTTTTCCAGCTTCGGTCTCGCCATGCTCACCGGCGTGCTCTGCATCTACATCGTGCTGGTGCTGCTGTTCCACGATTTCGTGCAGCCGGTGACGATTCTCGCCGCCCTGGTGCTGTCGATTCCCGGCGCCTTCTTCGCGCTCTTCATCACGCACACGGCGCTGTCGATGCCGTCGATGATCGGCCTCATCATGCTCATGGGCATCGCCACCAAGAACTCCATCCTGCTGATCGAATACGCCATCGTGGCGCGCCGGGATCGGGGCATGAATCGCTGGGAGGCCCTGCTCGATGCTTGCCACAAGCGCGCCCGTCCCATCATCATGACCACCATCGCCATGGCGGCCGGCATGATGCCGATTGCCCTCGGCATCGGCGTCGATCCGAGCTTCCGCTCACCCATGGCCATCGTCGTGATCGGCGGACTGATCACCTCGACCTTCCTCAGCCTGCTCGTGATTCCGGTGCTGTTTACCTATGTCGATGACATGGTACAGGCACTGGGCCAGCGCCTCTCGCAGCGCTACCGCACCCAGCAGAGCGAACCGGGCAACTGATCCGCCATTAGCAGGAACAGTCGTAATCTGCCCCCGCGCCAGCGGGGGCAGTCTAGTCCAGCTTCACCTTCTGCAACTGCTCCGGCACCTCGGCCGGCCAGCCCAGGCTTTCCTCGATGTGATGACGCATGGCGTCGGCTGCATCGGACTCGCCGTGCGTGACGAAGACACGGCGCGGCCGCATCTTGGCGGCGCGCAGCCACTCCAGCATCTCCACGTAGTCGGCATGGCCGGACAGGCTGTCGATGTTGGCCACCTCGGCGCGGATGGGAATGTAGTCGCCGTGGATCTTCACCTCCTGCGCCCCCGCCACCATGCTGGCACCGCGCGTGCCGCCGGCCTGGAAGCCTGCAAAGAGGATGGTGTTGCGCGGGTCCGGGCCGAAAGCCTTGATGTGATGCAGCACGCGACCACCGGTGGCCATGCCGCTGCCGGCGATGATGACGGCCGGCCCGCGCGTCTTTTCGTTAAGGCGGCGCGATTCTTCCGGCGTGGCCACGGCATGCACGGAAGCGCAGACCGCCTCGCACTCCTGCGCCGACAGACGATGATAGTCATGGTGCTTGAGATAGAGCTTGGTCGCGCCTATGGCCATCGGACTGTTGAGATAGACCGGCACATGGGTTGGCATGCGCCCCGCCTGCTTGAGTTGATAGATCATGTACATCAGCGTCTGGGCACGCCCCACGGCAAAGGAGGGAATGATGACGATGCCGCCACGCTTGAAGGTGCGGTCGAACACCGCTTCCAGTGCAGACAAGGCGTCAACGTCCTCATGCCGGCGGTTGCCGTAGGTGGATTCGACCACCAGATAATCGGCCGGCTCCAGCGGTGCCGGTGGATAGAGGATGGGCTCCTTGGCACGGCCGACGTCACCACTGAAGACGATGGAACGACCACCATGCTCGACGCGCACCGAGGCGGCACCGAGCATATGCCCGGCCGGCGATAGGCGCAGGCTGATGCCATCGCCCAGATCAACGGTCTCGCCGAAAGCCACCGGCGCAAAACTGCGCAGGCTGCGCAAGGCATCCTCTTCGGTGTACAGCGGCAGGGCCGGCTTGTGCTTGGAATAGCCGTGGCGATTGGCAAACTCGGCCTCCTCTTCCTGCAGACGACCGCTGTCGGGCAGCAGGATGCCGCACAGGTCGCGCGTCGCCTGGGTCGCCAGCACCGGGCCGGCAAAACCCTCGCGCACCAGCACCGGCAGATAGCCGCTGTGGTCGAGGTGGGCGTGCGTGAGGATGACGGTATCAATCTCGTCGGGCGCAATCGGCAGTGCCGAGCGGTTGCGCAAGCGCAACTGCTTGTAGCCCTGGAACAGACCGCAATCGACGAGGATGCGCCGACTGCCGATGCGCAACAGATACTTCGAACCGGTCACCGTACCGGCAGCGCCGAGAAACTGGATTTCCATGCGTGCTCCGTGAGGTCTTGAGGATTTACCAGACCTCATCATAACCGCCCCGTCATCGAACCGGACAGATTCACCCCTGCCTTGCGACAGCAACCTGCCAGGGAATAGTCCGTCTCAGTCGGACAGCATGGCCCGCCAGCGCGCCAGCTTGCTGTCGAAGCTCAGCGTATAGGCCGGACTGCTTGAAGGCAGTACCCGCACCTCGTAGCCCATACCCGTCAGCTGACGCTCGAACTTGCCCGCAGTCTTACCGTTGAAGCAGACGCGCGTGAGCTCGGGCGCCAGCGTTTTCAATGCGGCGAAGTCATTCGGCACGCCCATGCGGATATCGCTGTCGAGGCTGCCCTCGCGTTCGCAAGTGGCATACACGTCCCAAACGGCAATGCCGGCGGCTTGGAGGTGCGGCCATCTGGACGCGTAGTCCATATCGTAAAGCGGCTGATTGATGAGTGCGCCGACGATGCGCCAGAACTGGTTCTGACGATGGGCGTAGTACTGGCCGGCAGCCAGCGAGGCTGCGGAGGGGAAGGAACCGAGAATGAGGATGCGAGACTCGGCATTGATGATGGGCGGGAGGCCGTGGAGGGTTGTCACCGCCCGCCCCCCTCTCCCCAGCCCTCCCCCTCGAGGAGGGAGGGAGTTTTCTTTGTCAACAAAGCGTCATCGGACGGTCCGCTCCCCCCTAGAGGGGCAGAGACAGAGAGAGGGGTAAGCCTCAAGCCCCGCCCATTTCCAGCATCAGCTGGTTAATGCGCTTGACGAAGGTTGCGGGGTCATCGAGCACGCCGCCTTCGGCCAGCAGCGCCTGGTCGAACAGCACATTGCTCCAGTCCTCGAACTTCTTTTCCTCGTACTTCAGACGCAGCACCACCGGGTGACGCGGGTTGATTTCGAGGATGGGCTTGGCGTCCGGTGCCTTCTGGCCGGCGGCCTTGAGGATGCGGGCGAGATTGCCGCCGATGTCGTGCTCGTCGGCGATCAGGCAGGCCGGCGAATCGGTGAGGCGGTGCGTGACGCGCACATCCTTGACCTTGTCGGCCAGCGTGGTCTTGATCTTCTCGGTCAGCTCCTTGAACTCGCCGGCTTCCTTCTCCTGCTCCTGCTTCTCGGCTTCGTCCTCGAGCTTGCCGAGGTCCAGATCGCCCTTGGCGACCGACTGCAGCGGCTTGCCGTCGAACTCGGTCAGGTGACCGACCAGCCACTCGTCCACGCGCTCGGACAGCAGGATGACTTCGATGCCCTTCTTGCGGAAGACCTCGAGGTGCGGGCTGTTCCTGGCGGCGTTGAAGGTTTCGGCGGTGACGTAGTAGATCTTTTCCTGGCCTTCCTTCATGCGCGACACGTAATCGGCCAGCGACACGGTTTCGGCCGGCGTGTCGCTATGGGTGGAAGCAAAGCGCAGCAGCTTGGCAATGGCTTCCTTGTTGGCGAAGTCCTCGCCCACGCCTTCCTTCAGCACCTTGCCGAACTCGCCCCAGAACTTGGCGTACTTGTCCTTGTCGGCTGCCTCGTCGCTGTTGGCCAGCGCTTCGAGCATGCCCAGCACGCGCTTGGAGCAGCCGGCACGGATGGCGTCGATGTCCTTGCTTTCCTGCAGGATTTCGCGCGAGACATTGAGCGGCAGGTCGTTGGAGTCAACCACGCCGCGCACGAAGCGCAGGTAGTGCGGCAGCAGGCGCTCGGCATCGTCCATGATGAAGACGCGGCGCACATACAGCTTCACGCCATGTTTGGCGTCGCGCTCCCACAGATCGAAGGGTGCGCGCTGCGGAATGTAGAGCAGTTGGGTGTATTCCTGACGACCTTCGACACGGGCGTGCGCCCAGGTCAGCGGCTCCTCGAAATCGTGGCTGACGTGCTTGTAGAACTCCTTGTACTGCTCGTCCGTGATGTCGCTCTTGCTGCGCGTCCACAGGGCATTGGCCTGATTGACGGTTTCCAGCTCGCCGGTCTCGACCTGGGTGTTCTTTTCCTCATCCCACTTCTCGGCCGCCATCTGGATGGGCTGGACGATGTGGTCGGAATACTTGCGGATGATGGACTTGAGCTTCCACGACGACAGCAGGTCGTCCTGGCCTTCGCGCAGGTGCAGGGTGATCTCGGTACCGCGCGCGGCCTTCTCGACCACTTCGATGCTGAACTCGCCGGTGCCCTCGGCGCCCATGTCGCATTCCCAGCGGATGCCGTTGCCGGCGGCTTCGCCGGCCTTGCGCGAATACACGCTGACCTTGTCGGCAACGATGAAGGCGGAGTAGAAGCCGACGCCGAACTGGCCGATCAGCGAAGCATCCTTCTGCTGGTCGCCGGTCAGCTTGCTGAAGAATTCGCGGGTGCCCGACTTGGCGATGGTGCCGAGGTGGTTGATCGCATCCTCGCGGTTCAGGCCGATGCCGTTGTCGGTAATGGTGATGGTGCGCGCGTCCTTGTCGAAGCGCACGCCGATCCTGAGTTCGCTGTCGTCCTCGTACAGCGCGCCGTTGTGGATGGCCTCGAAGCGCAGCTTGTCGCAGGCGTCGGACGCGTTGGAAATCAGTTCGCGCAGGAAGATTTCACGGTTGGAATACAGGGAGTGGATCATCAGGTGAAGCAGCTGCTTCACTTCGGCCTGGAAGCCCAGGGTTTCTTTGGGGTTCGACATCGCTAAGTCCTCCGGATGAAAAGGTTTTTCCGGAAATGGGGGTGGGCGGAAGGATTTCAAGACCCTGCCAGTGGCAGGGTCAGCCAAAGGCTCAGCCGCCGGCCAGGCACTTCTTGACCACGGCCTTCTTCGCGGCGCCGCTCAGGGGTTTGCCCTCCTTGCTCAGGGCGCGGCTTTCGCACCAGGCCAGCGCACCACTGTCGGCGTTGCACTTGTCGAGAAAGGCGGTGCGCGCAGCGCCAGAGAGCGGCTTGTCGTTCTTGCCGATGGCACGGCCTTCACAGGCCTGCACCCGTTCGTTGATGCACTTGCGGACGGACGCCTCTTTGGCCGCCCCGTTAAGGGGCTCGCCGGCATGACTCACAGCGAGGGATTCGCAGCTGGCGGTCTCGGCCGCAACACCCATGGGCATGACCAACACGGTCAGGGCAAAAACCAGAACACTTGCTGAACGCATATCGACTTTCTTTTCTAGTGGAGGATTATTCGTAGCGGATGCCGATGATCTCGATCTCGCGCGGTCCGGCCGGGCTCTGGAACTTGACCGCATCGCCTTCGCGGGTCTTCATCAGCGCCTGTGCCAGCGGCGAGATCCAGCTAATCTTGCCCTCGGAGGCATTGGCCTCGTCCACACCGACGATCTGATAGGTGGCCTCGTTGCTGCCGTCGGCATCGCAGATGGTGACGGTGGCACCGAAGAAGACCTGCTCCAGCGCCTGCTGGGTTTCCGGATCAACGACGGTAGCGTTCTCGGTGCGCTTGAGCAGGAAGCGGATGCGCCGGTCGATCTCGCGCAGACGTTTCTTGCCATAGAGATAGTCGCCGTTCTCGGAGCGGTCGCCGTTGCCGGCCGCCCACGCCACGACCTTGACCAGGTCGGGGCGTTCGGTCTTGACCAGATGTTCAAGCTCGGCACGCAGGGCGTTGTAACCCCGCCGCGTCATGTAGTTGGATGCGCCCGGCGGCAGCGCGGGCGCGCCTGCCTCCAGATCGTCATCGTCGTCACCGTCCGACTCCCTGGTGAACGCCTTGTTCATGCAAAATCCCGTCAGTGTTGCGCCTGCTTGATCGCCAGCAGCGCCTGATTGCGCAGGGTCTTCAAGAGGCTGAGTTCCTTTTCCGGGATTTTAATCGTGCCGGCCCTGGTTTTGCTGCAATAGATCATGGCCACCGGCACCGACTTGATGATCAGCGGCAGCAGGACAAAGGTATGGCCGGGCAGATGCTGGCGGTACCAGTCGGGTACGCGTTCGGCGATCTTGGGATCGTCGATGTCGTCGATGATCACATCCACACCCTTGGACAGGGCGACATGGAAAACATCCGGCGTCGCCATGAGGGTGAAGCGCAACTGCTTGGCCAGCGTCAGCGCATCCGGTCCGAAGCCGAAACGGCCGACCATGGCATTCGACTTGCCATCGCGCAGGCACAGCAGCACATGCTCGAAGCCCATGGCACGGTAGATGGTTTCCAGCACGATGCGCAGGATGTCGTTGAGCGGCACCTCATCCACCAGCGAATTGCTGATGTCCTGAATGCCGGCGGCAAGCACGGCCTGGGCATCATCCGCCGCGGCCGGCGCGCCCGCGCCCTCATCCTTTTCCAGCATGAGGTCGGGCAAGGCCGCCGTGGTGGCGCCGATATCGACGGCAACATCCTTGCCGCCATCGTTACCGGTCCAGCCGCGCAGGCGGCTTGCGAAAGGGCTCTGCTTCAGATTCACATGCAGGATGGCCGCGATGTCGGCCAGCTCGTCGGCGGTCTTTGCCAGAAGCTCGCGGGTTTGCTGCTGGCTCATCTGCAGGCCGCTGCTGAAGCGGGCATTGAGGCTGGCCAGCGCCTTGCCGCGCTCGGTCGCTTCGGTGCTGGCGATGACCTGGCACATCTCGTTGGCAAAGCCGGACACCACGCGCAGGCTCTCCTCGTGCGTGGCCGGCTTCCGGACCGTACCGCCGGGCAGGCTGCGCATGCTGTTCACAATGCCGTTCGGGAAGCCCCAGGTGCGCGCAATGCCGATGCCAAGATCCTCGAAGGAAAGGCCCAGCACCTGCGCCGAGGCGTGATGGATGCTGACCTCCTTCTGCGTCATCAGACGGCGGATCTGCTCGACCTCCTCGGGAAAGTAGAACTGCGCCAGCAACTCGCCCAGGCTCTGGAACAGCGAGCAGATGAAGGCCTCCTCGCCGGCGCGCGGCAGACAAAGCTTGCTGGTGTCGCGGCCGATCATGGCGGCCAGGTTGGCGCGCAGGAAGGCCTCGCGCAGGTCCTTGACGTTGGCCTTGTCCTGCATGTGCTCGAACAGCAGCACGGTGATGGCGATATTGCGGATCGCATCGAAGCCCAGTACGACCACTGCACGCGACACCGTGCTGATCTGGCCGCCGCCCGACTGGCGGTAGTGGGCGGCATTGACGATGCGCAGGATCTTGTTGGTCAGCGCATAGTCGCGCAGGATGGTGTTGGACAGGTAGCTGATGTTCTCCTTGTCGGAACTGGTCAGCTTGTTGATCGCCGCCACCGAATCGGAGAGCGCGGGAAAGTCGGACTTGTGGCGCATGCGGCGCAGCAGGAAGGCCAGCGTGCTCTGCTTGGCACTTTCATCCGCTTCCGCTTCGCCCATCCCGCCGCCATCCAGCCAGCCCTGCAACTCCCTGCACATTTCGGCCGCATCGCCGTAGCGGGTGGCCGCATCGTGCGCACAAGCACGCAGCACGATGTGCGCAAAGGCATCGGCGAGCTTGAGGCCCTCGGGAATCGCCACCGGCTCGTTGGCGATGCGATAGAGCGTGGCCGGCAGGCTGTCGGCACGCACGATGCGGCGTCCGCACAGCATCTCGAGCATGATCAGCCCGACCGCATAGATGTCGCCCTGCGGCGAAACCCGCTGCGACTTCACGTACTCCGGCGACAGATAGGCCGGCGTGCCGACCAGCAGGTTCGCGGCATCCTTGCCCTTGGCACCGGAATCAATGCGCATGGCGATGCCGAAATCCATGACCCGCGCATTGCCGGAAGGCTCGATCAGGATGTTCGAGGGCTTGAGATCGCGGTGGATGATGCCCTGCCCGTGCGCATAGGCCAGCGCATCCAGCACCTGCACCACAATCTGCGCCACGCGTGTGGCATCGAGTGTGCCCGAGCTGCGCAGGTACTGGTCGAGATTCATGCCTTCGACATATTCGAAGACCAGATACGGATCCTCGTCCTGCTCGCCGGCATCGAAAATCGGCACGATATGGGCGTGGCGCAAGGGACTGACCGTACGCGCCTCGGTCAGCAGGGTGGCATT
>JAIEOJ010000307.1 GCA_019750575.1 Rhodocyclaceae bacterium
GACAGGGGCCGACAGCTCCCTGGTGGGCTTTCTGGCCGAGAGTGGCTGGGTGGTGAATATGGAGGAGTTCCGCCACATGCCCGGCCGTTACAGCGGCGTGGTGTTTCCCGAATGGCTGGTCGCGCTGCCGAATGCATGGCTGATCGTGCCGCTGTCGACGGGACGCGAGCTGATCGGCTTCGTGGTGCTGCACACCGCTCGCACCTCGCTGGACGTGGACTGGGAAGTGAATGACCTGCTGAAGACCGCCGGACGTCAGGCCGCCGGTTTCATCGCCCACATGCAGGCCACCGAGGCCCTGCTGGAGGCGCGCAAGTTCGATGCCTTCAATCGCATGTCCGCCTTCGTGGTGCACGATCTCAAGAACATCATCACCCAGCTGTCGCTGATGGTTAAGAATGCCGAGCGCCACAGCGACAATCCGGAGTTCCAGAAGGACATGCTGCTCACAGTCGAGCACTCGGTCGAGCGCATGCGCCAGCTGATGCTGCAGTTGCGTGCAGGTGCCACGCCGGTTGCGGGTACCTTCGGCGTGAATCTCGCCGCCATCATCCGTCGCATCCAGCAGGACAAGGCGGGCCAGGAACCGCGACCGCAGCTGTCGCTGCAGGACGGCATCATGGCGCGCGGTCACGAGGAGCGCATCGAACGCGTCATCGGCCATGTGATCCAGAATGCGCTGGATGCGACCCCGGCGGACGGTCGCATCGACGTCCTGCTGGATGTGCATGACGGCATGGCGCGTGTGGAGGTCAGGGATACAGGGCAGGGCATGGCGCCGGAGTTCGTGCGCGACCGCCTGTTCAAGCCTTTTCAGACAACCAAGGCGGCCGGCATGGGTATCGGCGCCTATGAAAGTTTTCAGTATGTGCAGGAGTTGGGCGGGCGCATCGAAGTCGACAGTGTTCTGGATGTCGGCACGCGCGTGAGCATGGCCTTCCCCCTGTTTGAGGTTCGCAACGAATCGGATGTGCAGCGTTTGGAGATGGCATGAGTGCAGAAAAACCCCGTCCACTGTTGATCGTGGAGGATGACCCGGCCCTGCAGAAACAGATCCGCTGGGCCTTTGACCAGTATGAAGTGCTGCTCGCGGATGATCGCGAGAGCGCGCTGGTGCAGATCCGCCGCAATGCCCCGGCGGTGGTGACCATGGATCTGGGCCTGCCGCCGGATGCCGATTCCGTATCCGAAGGTTTTGCCCTGCTGCAGCAGATTCTCGAGCTCGCACCCGACACCAAGGTGATCGTGCTGACCGGTCAGAACGACCAGGCCAATGCCCTGCGTGCGGTGGCGCTCGGCGCCTACGATTTCTTTGCCAAGCCTTTCGAGCCGGAAATCCTTGCCCTGACGGTGGAACGGGCATTCCGCGTGTATGACCTGCAGCAGGAGAATCATCGCCTGCGCGCCATGCAGCAGCCGGATGCCCTGGGCGGACTGATTACCCGCGACCCCGCCATGCTCAAGCTGTGCCGTACCGTGGAAAAGGTGGCTGGCAGCAATGCCACGGTGCTTTTCCTCGGCGAAAGCGGCACTGGCAAGGAGGTGCTGGCGCGCGGCCTGCACGGCAGTTCGGCGCGCCGCGATGAGCGCTTCGTGGCGATCAATTGTGCCGCCATTCCCGAGAACCTGCTCGAATCCGAGCTGTTCGGTTACGAGAAGGGCGCCTTTACCGGTGCGGTCAAGACCACGCCGGGCAAGATCGAAACCGCCCATGGCGGCACCCTGTTCCTCGACGAGATCGGCGACCTGCCCATGCCCCTGCAGGCCAAGCTGCTGCGCTTCCTGCAGGAGCGCGTGATCGAGCGGGTTGGCGGGCGCAGCGAGATTCCGGTCGATGTGCGCATCGTCTGCGCCACCCACCAGGATCTCAAGGCACTGATCAAGGAAGGCCGCTTCCGCGAGGATCTTTACTACCGTCTGGCCGAGATCGTGATCGAGATTCCGCCGCTGCGCGATCGTCTTGGCGATGTGTCGCTGCTCTCGCACGCTTTCGTCAAGCGTTTTGCCGTCGAGAACAATCGTGGTTCGCTGCTGCTGCGCGAGGATGCCCTGCGCGTGATCGAGACGCACGCCTGGCCCGGCAATGTGCGCGAGCTGGAAAACTGCCTCAAGCGCGCCGTGATCATGTCCGAGGGCGGGCATATCACGGCCGAGGATATCGGCCTCGAACTGCCGGCGGACAGCGAGCCGCCGATTCTGGATTTGCGCCAGATCCGCGATGAGGCCGAACGTCGCGCCATCCTGGCCGCACTCGGCCGCAGCAACGGCAATGTGGTCAAGGCCGCTGAAATGCTCGGTGTCAGCCGCCCGACCCTGTACGATCTGATGCACCGTTTCGGCCTCAAGCAATAGTCCTTTTACCCTGGTCCGTATCCCGGAAAGCGAGAACGACATGTCCCATCATTCACATCGTTTTACCCGCATGGCTGTGGCGATTGCCGTGTCCGCACTGATTGCCGGTTGCGGTGACAACCCGGACAAGCTGGTCGAGGCTGCACGTCAGCATCTGGAGAAGAACGATCCCGCCTCCGCGAGCATCGAGCTCAAGAACGCGCTGGCCAAGAATCCTGATCTCGCCGAAGCGCGCTTTCTGCTCGGCCGAGCCCTGCTCGAAAGCGGCGACCCCGCCAATGCCGAGATTGAGCTGAAGAAGGCCGCGGACCTCAACTACAAGGCCGACAAGGTGGCGACCCTGATGGCGCGCAGCTTTGCCGCGCAGGGCCAGTTCCGCAAGGTCACCGATGCCTATGCTGCGCTTGAGCCGGCCGACCCCCAGGATCGCGCCGAACTGAAGAGCAGTGTTGCCTACGCGTATGCGGCGCAGAACAAGCCGGACATGGCGAATGCCGCCTTTGCCGCCGCCGTTGCCGCGCAGCCCGGCCATGTTCCGTCCCTGCTCGGACAGGCCCGCCTGAAGGCCGCCGCCGGCGATATGGGCGGTGCCCGCGAGATCGTCGATGGCGTACTGGCAAAGAATCCGCGCGAGGTCGACGCGCTGCTGTTCCTCGCTTCGCTGCAGGCCGTTGCCGGCAAGAAGGAAGAGACGCTGGCCACCTATCGCAGCGTGCTTGAAATCCGTCCCGCCGCGATTGCGGCGCACAGCGCCCTGATCATGGCCAGTCTGCAGGAGGGCAAGGTCGAGGCTGCCCAGCAGCAGCTCGAAGCCATGCAGAAGGCGGTGCCAAAGAGTGTGCAGACCGTGTACATGCAGGGTCTGGTCGCCCTGCAGCAGAAGAACCTGAATCTCGCCCGCGAATCAGCGCAGAACCTGCTGCGCTCGGCGCCGGATGACGCACGCGTGCTGCAGCTGGCGGGCGCGGTTGAGTTCGAGAGCCGTTCCGACCTGCAGGCACAGGAGTATCTGACGCGCTCGCTGGCACGCGATTCGCAGTCCGAATTCGCGCGCCGCCTGCTGGTGAAATCCTATTTGCGCACCGGTCAGGTCAACAAGGCCATCGCGGCGCTGCAATCGGTGCTGGATGACAGCAATGCCTCGCCGGCGATGCTCTCGCTGGCTGGCGAGACCTTCATGCAGGCGGGCGACAACACGCGTGCCGAAAGCTATTTCAACCGCGTGAACCGGCTGGAACCGGACAATGCGAGGAACCGCACCGCGCTGGCCATGATCCAGGCCTCGCGTGGCGACAGCCGCGGCATTGATGAGCTCGAGGACATCGCCGCTGCCGACAAGGGCAGTTCCGCGGACATGGCGCTGATCGCGACCAGCCTGAGCCAGAAGCGCTACGACCAGGCGCTGGCCGCGATTGCGACGCTGGAAAAGAAGCAGCCGGACAATCTGGCGATCTACAACCTGCGCGCCGCCGCCCTGCACGGCAAGGGTGACGTGGCCGGCGCCCGGCGCAGCCTGGAGCAGGCCCTGGGGCGCGATGCGGCCTATTTCCCGTCCGCTGCCGCATTGGCCCGACTTGATCTGGCAGAACAGAAGCCGGCCCAGGCGGCCGCACGTTTCGAAACCTTGCTGGCCAAGGACCCGAAGAACGTTCAGGCGCTGCTGGCCCTGGCCGAGCTGCGTGATCGCGAAGGCAAGGGCAGCGCCGAGGTGACTGATCTCATCAAGCGCGCCGTGAGCGCAGCGCCCACGGATGCCATGCCGCGCGTGGCGATGATTGCCTACGCCCTGCGCCAGAAGGACGGCAAGGGCGCGGTCGCGGCCGCGCAGGAGGCTCTGCAGGCATTGCCGGACCGTCCCGAGGTACTCGATGCCGCCGGCCGTGCCATGCAGGAAGGCGGCGATTTCAACCAGGCCATGTCGCTCTACGGCAAGCTCGCCACGTTGCTGCCCAACACGCCGCAACCGTATTTGCGTCAGGCCGAAGTGCAGCTTGCCGCAAAGAACCGCGAAGCTGCCCGCGAGGCCCTGGCGCGCGGCCTGAGCGCCCAGCCGGGTTCGGTACCATTGCTGCGTGCGGTCGTCATGCTGGATGCCGAAGACAAGCGTTATGCGGAGGCAAGCACGGGCGCGCGGACGATTCAGACGCATGAACCGAAGCAGGCAACCGGTTATCTGCTGGAAGGCGATGTGCTGGCCATGCAGCGTCAGTGGAACGAGGCGCAGGCCGTCTATCGCAAGGGGCTGGCCCAGGTACCCGCCAGCGGCGAACTGGCCTTGCGCCTGCATACCGCCTTGCTCGCCGGCGGCCAGGCGGGCGAGGCCGGCAAGTTTGCCGAGGGCTGGCTCAAGTCGCATCCCAGGGATGCGGGCTTCCCGGTCTATCTCGCCGGCGTCGCCGCGCAGCGCAAGGATTACGCCCAGGCGGCCAGCCATTACCGTCGCGCGCTCGAGCTGCAGCCCAACAATCCGGTGATACTCAACGATCTGGCCTGGATGCTCGGCAAGAGCGGTGATGCCAAGGCGCTCGGCTATGCCGAGCAGGCGTACAAGCTCGCGCCGAATCATCCGGCGATCATGGATACGCTGGGTGTGCTCCAGGTCGAGCAGGGGCAGGTGGCGAAGGGAACTGCGCTGCTGCGCAAGGCCGTCGAACTGGCGCCCCAGAATGGCGATATCCGCCTGAATCTGGCGCGTGCGCTGATCAAGGGCGGCGACAAGAGTGGCGCGCGCAGCGAACTGGAAACGCTGTCCCGCCTGGGTGACAAGTTCAGCCGCCAGGCCGAGGTGAGCGAACTGCTCAAGACCCTCTGAGCACGCCATGCGCGCCACTATCGCCTTTGCCCTGCTTTGCCTGAACGCTTCGTCCGTCGCGGCATCGGGCGTGGCCGCCGCGTCCTTCGCGGACTTGCGTGTGCAGGCAATGGCGTATGAGCACGGCGAGGGCGTGGCACGCAACGGCGCGCGGGCGGCCGAACTGTATTGCGAGGCGGCCGCCGGCGGCGACGCGGAGGCTCAGTACAGCCTTGGCTTCATGCATGCGAATGGCCGCGGCGTGCCGCGCGACGATGCCGTTGCTGCCTATTTCTTTGACCTGGCCGCGCGCCAGGGGCACGCGCATGCGCAGCGCATGCTGCGCTATGTGGGAGAGCCGGGCACGCAGATGCCCGACTGCCTGGGCGGATTGAGCCCGCAGGCCTATGCAGAGGCAACGCCGGCGCAGCGCAAGGTGATCGACATGATCCGCCGCCTGGCACCGGAATACGGCGTCAGCCCGCGCCTGGCCCTGGCGGTGGCGCATACCGAGTCCGGCCTGCAGCCCGGCGCGGTGTCGCCGCGCAACGCGCAGGGGCTGATGCAGCTGATTCCGGAAACCTCGCAACGCTTCAATGTGAGGCAGCCGTTTGACCCGGAGCAGAATGTGCGCGGCGGGCTAGCCTATCTGCGCTGGCTGCTCGCCTACTATGAAGGCAACGTACCGCTGACCCTGGCGGCCTACAATGCCGGCGAGGGGGCGGTGAACCGTTATCGCGGCATTCCGCCCTATGCCGAGACACGCAACTATGTGACACGCATCATGCAATCCTTCCGCAGGGAGTCGCATCCCTTCGATGCCGCCATTACCGAGCCATCGCCCGAGCTCGCGCGCTGCGTGGTGAAGCGCACATGGTGAAGCCGCTGCTGCTTGCCTTCGCCATGCTCTGTGCATGCACGGCGCGGGCCGGCTTGCCCGAGCAGATTGCGCGCATCAAGCCCTCCATCGTTGCCGTCGGCACTTACCAGAAGCTGCGCAGCCCGGCCTTGCAGATACGCGGCAGCGGCTTCGTGATCGGCGATGGACAGACGGTTGTCACCAATCTGCATGTGCTGCCCGAACAAGCGGCAAGCGACGAGCGTCTGGTCGTGGTGATCCCGGGTTCGCCGCTGCGCCTGCTGGATGCGGAGGCGCAGGCCCGCGACCGGGAGCATGATCTGGCCTTGCTGCGGATTGGGACGGCACTGCCGGCGTTGCGACTGGCGGCGCCGGAACCGGTGCGCGAAGGGCAGGAAATCTTCTTCACCGGTTTTCCCATCGGCGCGGCACTCGGCGCGGTGCCGGTCACGCACCGCGGCATCATTGCCGCGATCACGCCGATGGCCCTGCCCGCCGGCAATGATCGGCAGATCAACAGCGCTGCCATCCGGCAGTTGCGCAGCGGGCCGCTGATGGCCTACCAGCTTGATGCCACCGCCTATCCGGGCAATAGCGGCAGTGCCTTGCTGGATGCCGAGAGCGGCGATGTGCTGGGCATCATCAACATGGTTTTCGTCAAGGGCGCCAAGGAGTCGGCACTGAGTCAGCCGACCGGGATTTCCTTTGCCATTCCGGTGCGCTACCTGATTGAACTGCTCGGCCGGCGTTAGTCAGGCCTCGGCGCTGCGCTCCGCCTTCGGGCGCGGTCGCAGTGATTTCATGCACAGGTGATAGAGCAGCAGCGCCGGCGGCATGCGGTGCCAGTGCGCGCGCAGATACAGCAGCAGCGTTGCCAGTGCGGTGCCAGGCCGGCGTGCGGTCGGATGCGTCGAGCCGAGTACCTGCAGCCATAGCCGGTGGATGAGCGTGCCGCTCCAGCCTTGTGCGTCGGCTGCGGCGGCGAGTACGGGCGCGGGGACCGGCGTGGAAAACAAGGTACGACAATAACGCAGGCAATAGTGCAGCGGGCGCAGCAGGCCGAGCGCGCGCGAGCGAGCGAGCAGGTCGGTCCAGAAATCTTCCGTTTGCGAGAAGTGGCGCAACAGCAGGTCGAGGTCCGACATGTCGCGCAGGCCGTGGCTGAACTCCTCGTTGTAGAAGAGGTGGGTGGCACTGTGCAGCACCATGTCCGCTGGTGCCAGCACGCGCAGGCCGGGGTGGTCGGGCAGGTCTTGCGCTGCAGAGAAGAGGGCGGCGCTATCCGGTTTCAGGTCGGCCGTCGTAGGCACAATCGCGTGGTGCACATCCAGTACCGTCATGCGGCGTATGTGCAGCATGGGCGGCAATTCGTGCATCCACTGCCGGTAGTAGCGCTGGTCGTAGGGGTCGTGATGGGTGGTGGCCCAGCCGTTCAGCATCAGGGTTGCCTCGACTTCGGCGAGGCGTGCCTGCGGCACCAGAATGTCGAGATCGGAAAACAGGCGCCCCTGTGCCGCCGGCAGGCCGGCCATCAGGTAAGCCGCGCCCTTCAGCAGTACCGGCGTGACACCGATCGCATTGAGTGCCCTTTGCACATGCGCCACTTCGCGGCGCACCGCATCGTCCTGGGCGTGCGCGAGGATGAGGGCGGATTCGAGATGGCGGCGAGCTTGTACCGGCACGTTCTCGAGCAGCCCCGCTGTGCGGACCAGTACGGCCAGCCGGGCCAGCAGGTTGGCGCTGCGTGCCTGGCGTATGAGCGGGTCCCACTCGGGCAGCGAAAGTGCAGTGATGCGCCGGATATCCTCCAGCACGAATCGGATCAGGTCCTGCTTCATGAGGGTGTGCTGCTCAGGTTTTCACAGGCCTCAACGGCTGCTTCGAGCGTGCCGTAGTCGAGGCGGTAACAGCGACAGCTGTCGCTGAAGCGCCCCAATGCCTCGAAGCCGCGACTGCCGTGCAGGTCAAAATTGAAGGCATTCTCGATCAGGGCCATCATGCCGCGCGCCCGCGTCAGCGCCTGCATGGAAAGCTCGGCACCGGCGGCATATTGGGGCAGCACGATCCAGCCGGGCGCCGCCGTTTCGTCGGCGCGCGCCAGCGCGTCCTGCGGTGCGCGCATGTGGGCTACCGCACCCTTGATGGTGTCGCGCACGGTCGGATTGAACACCGCCGCGGGGGCGAAGTTGCGGATGATATCGATGGAGCGGTTCTTCAGGCTGACCGGGCGCGGCAGGGGCACGACCTGGCCGCTGGCCGGCTCGATCAGGGCCAGCTCATCCGAGAGCAGGCGCCAGCCGCGGTGGGCAAGTGCAGCACACAGGGTGCTCTTGCCCGACCCGGGCGGGGCCGGCAGGAGCAGGGCGCGTCCGTGCTTTTCCAGCACGGCGGCGTGGATGATCAGGTACTGGTGGCAATGATTGCTGACGCACCAGTTGAGGCCCCATTCCAGCATCGGAAAGGCCTGGTCTGCGGGCAGCGGGTGGAAGGCCGGCGTGTCGTCGAAATGGAAGAGCACCTGTGGCCGGTACCAGCGGCGCAGGTTGGCGGGCCGGTCGATGCGCACATGAAAGTCGGCGAAGCCCGGTTCGATGCGATGTCCGGCGTAGTGCAGGGCAAGCGCTTCGGCCAGCAGCGGCGAATGCGAACGGATACAGGAAACGACGGGGCCGGTCCGCAGGTAGAGCCCTGCTTTCAGTTCGGCTTGCAGTTCGCTGGGGGAAAGATCGGCAACGATCAACTCGGAGTTACCTGGGCTGCGCCAAGAGGATGGGCGAGGCCGATACGGTAAAACTCCGGCAGGGCAAGGTCAAGCAGGGCGTCGACTTCCGTCCGCGTTGTGCCGGGTGCGCAACACGGGAGCAGGCGGTCGGCGAGTTCGGAACGGCTCAGGGGGTGGGGAGCTGCGTCTGCCAGAAAGCCGAGGAGACGTGCGCTGGGGGCGCTCAGCAGGAAGCTGTGGCCCAGCCCGCGGCTGAACACGACGACTTCATCTTCGTCCCAGTCCTGCCACGCCAGCCCCAGATTGTCGGCGATACGCCAGGCCTCGCTTGATGACACGCGTTCGTCCGGTGCCGGATCAGGTCCAGGTCGTGTTGAGGTAGCCGATGATGCCGCCGCTGCCGCCAGGATTGGCGCCGGCGATGAAGGGCAGGGCCGGTGTGCTGGCGTACCACTTGATGCCGCCCACCGGTTCGAAATAGCCCATGGTCATGTACTGCTGCCAGATGCCGATCACGTCACCGACGCTGAGGATATTGGCTGGCGTGCGACCGCTCTGCGCATTGAGGAGTGCGGCGACGATGGCGCGGGCGACAGCCTGGCTGCCGCCGCCACCGCTGTTCAGCACATCCAGCAGCGTGGCAGTCTCGCTGAACGGGCCGGTGATGCCGAATACCGACTTGAAGGTGGTGGCCCGAATGACGACGTTTTTCTTGCACGATTCGGAATCACGATCGTCGTCGTCATCATCGTCATCGTCATCGTCGTCGCGACCCTTCTTGCGGGTTTTCTGGCACACGTCATTGCTGTAGTAGGGCGCAGGCCAGTAGGCACCGGTATGGGTTTTCCAGTAGCCGGGGCTGCGGCCGTCCGAGGAGTGCAGCAGGTCGGGGCGGCTGTTGCTGACGGATCCGAAGGCGGAAGGCGTTGTGCTGTGGCAGGCGAAGGCCGAGCGGCCGGCAAGGGCCATCAGCACGGGTGTCATGCCGGCGCCGAGTCTGAGCAGCTTGCGACGACCGGCCGCCGTCCCGGATGCGGGGCGGATGGCGTTGGCGGTGTCGCTTCGATCTTGAGTGCTCATGAGCTCTCCCGGTGCAGATGGTTGCATTGTAGCTGCTTTGCCTGCTTGCTGAAAATGGGCCTGATTTGTGAAAAGACGAGAAAAAACCCGAAACGGGACAATTATGTCTTTTCGTCAGGACCCGGCACACAGTATATCTACCTGATTAAAGCAGGATCCATACCTGTTTGCCTGTCTGTTTTATCTCTTTCTAAAACATTGCCTTATTTTTATGGGTTTAGCGTTGGTGTAAAAAAAACCGACAGAAAAAGGCGAGTTTTTGATCTTGCAGGCTTGCGCTTCAACGGCGCGCTTTCCGACATTTCTCTGTCTCGGGCAACCTTGTTTTCTGCAGCTGGCGGATCCGCCGTGAAAGCCATCAGGGGCGGCGTTGTGCGCGAATCTGACGGAGTGCCCCGGTGCGGAAAAGATATTGATCGGCGCGGATGGTTTGATGAATGCATATGCTATTCTCGCCGCAAAATATGTGTTTTCCGTGTTTGTGTTTTGTTTCTGCGGATTGGAGAGGCATGATGTTGGCATTCCTGTTGGGTTTCGTCCGGACGAGCCGGAGCGTGCGTATTCCCCTGCTTTTCGCAGGCATTGCCTTGCTGGCCGGATGTGCGAGCCATCCGCCTGCGCCCAAGCTGGCCAGTTCGGACAGCTATACCTACAACATCGGTCCCGGCGACATGCTCAACATCGTCGTCTGGCGCAACCCCGAGCTTTCCATGACGGTGCCGGTGCGTCCCGATGGCAAGATCGCTGCGCCGCTGATCGAGGATCTGCCGGCCATCGGCAAGAATCCGACGACCCTGGCGCGTGACATTGAGGCCGCCCTCGGCAAGTTCATTCGCGATCCGGTGGTGACCGTGGTCGTGACCAACTTTGTCGGTCCGTACAGCGAGCAGATCCGTGTTGTCGGCGAGGCAACCAAGCCGCAGATCCTTGCCTACCGTCAGAAGATGACCTTGCTTGATGTCATGATCGCGGTGGGCGGCATGACCGATTTTGCCGATGGCAATGGTGCTTCCATCCTGCGTGCGGCCGATGGCAACAAGCAGTATTCGGTGCGCCTCAAGGATCTCGTCAAGCGCGGCGACGTGTCGGCGAATGTGGAAATGGCGCCGGGCGATGTCCTCATCATTCCCCAGAGCTGGTTCTGAGCCTGACCTGATTTCGAAAGAAGGCGGTTTAGATGGATGAATTGCTGCGTCATGCCAAGCTGTTGTTGCGTGGCATGTGGCTATACCGGCGACTGGGCGTGCTCGCTGCCTGGATGGTGGGTGTGATTGCCGCACTCGTCATTCTGATGATCCCCGACAAGTACGAGGCGTCAGCCCGCATCTATGTCGACACGGATTCAGTCCTGCGGCCGCTCATGGCAGGCCTGGCCGTCCAGCCCAACGCCGAGCAGCAGATCGCCGTGCTGAGTCGCACCCTGATCAGTCGTCCGAACATGGAACGCCTGGTGCGCATGGCTGACCTGGATCTCAAGGTAAGCAGCAAGGATGATCGCGAGGCCCTGATCGACAGCCTGACCAAGACCCTGTCGATCCGCAGCGCCGGTCGCGACAATCTCTACACCCTGTCCTTCCGTGACCCGGATCCCGCCCGCGCGACCAAGGTGGTGCAGTCGCTGACGACCCTGTTCGTCGAGTCCAGTCTGGGCGACAAGCAGAAGGACGGCGACTCCGCGCGCAAGTTCATCGACGAGCAGATCAAGATCTACGAAAAGAAGCTGGCCGACGCGGAGGCGCGTCTCAAGACCTTCAAGCTGCAGAATCTGGATGCACAGTTCGGCATCGGCGAAGGTGGCGGGCGCTTCAACGAAATGGCTACCCAGTTGAGCCAGGCACGCCTGCAGCTGCGTGAGGCCGAGAATGCGCGTGATGCGGTCAAGCGCCAGATTGTCGGTGGCGATGCGGCGACGGGTGGCGGCGATATCGGGGTGCCGGAACTGGACGGTCGCATCGACACCATGAAACGCAATCTCGACAAGCTGCTGCAGACCTATACCGAGCAGCATCCGGACGTGATGGGTACGCGGCGCATGATCAAGGAGCTGGAGGAGCAGCGGCGCGTCGAGGCCGCCGAGCGGCGCCGCATCGGTGCCACCAATCCGGCTGCGCTGCTCGGCAGTGACAGCGTTTCCCTGACCATGCGCACGCAGTTGTCGAGTGCCGAGGCACAGGTGGCCTCCTTGCGTGCACGCGTTGCCGAGTACGAGCGGCGCGTGGCACAGGCCAAGGACAGCATGCGCCTGATGCCCGAGGTCGAGGCCGAATACGCGCAGCTCAATCGCGACTACGCGGTGAACAAGAAAAACTACGAGAATCTGGTGGAACGGCGCGAGTCCGCCATGATGTCGAGCGACATGGGCGCGCTCGGCGGCGTCGCCGACTTCCGCCTGATTGATCCGCCGCGGGCTTCCAGCACGCCGGTGGCGCCCAACCGCATGCTGCTGCTGCCTCTGGCATTGCTGGGTTCGCTGCTGGTCGGCCTGCTCGTCTGCCTGCTCGCCAGCCAGGTGCGGCCGACCTTTTCCGATGCGCGGGCGCTGCGGGAGTTCACCGGTCTGCCCTTGCTGGGCACCGTTTCCCTGATCGTCTCGGACGAAATGCGCCAGAGTCGCCGCAAGAGCCTGCTCAAGCTGGGTGCCGCCACGTCGGCGCTGGCCGCGGTGTACGGCATTGAAATGCTGGTCCTGTTTCTGCTCGGAGCCCGGGCCGCATGAACAAGAACATGGACATCATCGAACAGGCCGCCAAACGTCTCGCTGAACTGCGCCGTGCCGGCGTCGAGGTCAATCCGGCCCCATCCGTTCCTGCGGCGGTCGTGACCCCGGCGGCTGCCGCGCCTGTTGCTGCCGCCACGCCCCCCGCCGACTCCGCATCCGGCAGCATGTCGCGCCGGGTCGAACTCGACATGGACAGGCTGGCGTCCAAGGGCATTGTGACGCCGCGTGCCGCCCGCTCCAATCTGGCCGACGAGCTGCGCGTGATCAAGCGCCCTCTGCTGCGCAATGCCGCCGGCAAGGGCGCGACACCGGTGCGCAATGCCAATCTGATCATGATCACGAGTGCGGTTCCCGGCGAGGGCAAGAGCTTCACGGCGGCGAATCTCGCCATGAGCATTGCCACCGAGCTTGACCATACCGTCCTGCTGGTCGACGCCGATGTTGCGCGCCCCAGCCTGCCGGAAATCTTCGGACTGCCGCCCAGCAAGGGTCTGCTCGATGTGCTGGTCGAGCCCGAACTTGACCTGAGCAAGGTCATGCTGCGCACGAATGTCGAGAAGCTGTCGATTCTGCCCAGCGGCCTGCAACATGCCCACGCGACCGAACTGCTCGCCAGCGAGGCGATGTCCCGCATGCTGGAAGAGCTGGCCAGCCGTTACTCGGATCGCATCATCAT
>JAIEOJ010000201.1 GCA_019750575.1 Rhodocyclaceae bacterium
CCCGATCCACGCGGCCATTGCGTGGGGCTGGGCCTGCGCCGCGAACTGATCGCCGCCTTGAGCGAAGGCGATCCTGCGCCATTGTCATTTCTTGAGCTGGCGCCGGAAAACTGGCTGGCCATGGGTGGCCGCTCGGCGCGACAGCTTGAGGCGATTGCCCAACGCTATCCGCTTGTATGCCACGGCCTTTCGCTTGACCTCGGCGGCCCCAGGCCACTCGACCAAACCTTGTTGCAGCGTGTGCGCGACTTCATGCGCCGCCACGATGTCGGCTTGTATACCGAACATCTGTCCTGGTGCGGTGATGATGGACACCTCTACGATCTGCTGCCCATCCCCATGACCGGTGATGCCGTGCGCTGGGTGGCGGGGCGTATCCGCCAGGCCCAGGATATCCTCGGTCAGCGCATCGGCATCGAGAACGCTTCCGCTTATCTCATTCCGCCGGGTGCGGAGATGGACGAGGCCAGCTTCGTACGCGCCGTGGTCGAGGAAGCCGACTGCCTGCTGCATCTCGACGTCAACAACATCTACGTCAACAGCCGCAATTTCGGCTTCGATCCGCACGCCTATCTGCAGGCCCTGCCGCTGGAGCGCGTCTGCTACATCCACGTGGCCGGCCATTTTGTCGAGCCTGACGGGCTGCTCATCGATACGCACGGTGCCGATGTGATCGATCCGGTCTGGGCGCTGCTGGCCGAGGCCTATGCGCGTACCGGCCTGGTGCCGACCTGTCTGGAGCGCGATTTCAATATTCCGCCACTGCCAGAACTTCTGGCTGAAACCGCGCAGATCCGCGTAATTCAGTCGCTGCATGCGCGCGAGCAGGCAGCCGCATGAACAGCCTGCCTGCGTTCCAGCAATTCCAGCGCGACTTCGGCCTGCATCTGCGCGATCCGCGCGCGGCAGCGCGACCGGATGGCGTATCCGCGCGCCGCGCGCAGGCCTATCGTGAATTGCTGTTCAACAACGTGTGTGGCGTGGTCGATGCCTGTTTTCCCGTATCCCGCGAACTGCTGGGCGAGCGCCGCTGGGGGCGTTTGCAGCGCACCTTCTTTGCCGCATGGCGCAGCCAGTCGCCGTTGTTCTGCGAGTTGCCGCGCGAGTTTCTGCGCTGGTTGAACACGGGCGAGCTGCCTGTGCCCCTGCCGCCCTGGCTGCCGGAGCTGGCCCGGCATGAGTGGGCTGAGCTGGCGGTAGACATCATGCAGACGGACCCGTTGCCGCCGTACATTGCCGATGGCGACCTGCTCAAGGGCCGTCCGCTCCTTACCCCTGCGCACATGCTGCTGGCCTATCAGTGGCCGGTGCATCGCATTGGTCCCTCGTATCGGCCGCGCAAGCCGGCGCCGGTGCAACTGGTCGTGTTTCGCGATGGCGAAGCGCAGGTGCGCTTCGCCGAAATCAATCCGGTCACCGCCCGCTTGCTGACCTTGCTGGCGGATCGCCGCTGCAGCGGCCGCGAGGCCTGTCTGCGCGTAGCCGAAGAGTTGCAGCATCCGCATCCGCCCACGGTCCTTGCCGGTGGCGCGGCCATGCTGAATGAACTGAGAAGCTGGGGAGTCATACATGGCGTCATCGCTTAAATCGCTCGTGGGGCGGGGCCTCGGCTTGCTTGACTGCGCGGGCGCGTGGATCGGTTTGCTGTTGCTGCGTGCGCTGGTCGGCTGGGAGTTTCTTGAAGCGGGCTGGGCCAAGTTTCAGGGAGAAAACTGGTTTGCCGATATCCAGGCGCAGTTTCCCTTTCCCTTCAGCGTGGTGCCGCCCGAGGTCAGCTGGCAGATGGCGACCTGGTTCGAGCTGCTCGGTGGCGTTGCGCTCATCATCGGTCTGGCGACACGTTTCTTCTCGGTTTCGCTGATCATCCTGACCGTGGTTGCCATTCTCAGCGTGCACTGGCCGGCCGAATGGCACACCCTGAGTGAGCTGGCACAAGGCTATGTGCTCAGCGACGACGGTCATGGCAATTTCAAGCTGCCGCTGATCCTGCTGGTGATGCTCACGCCATTAGTTTTCCTCGGTCCGGGCAAGCTCAGTTTTGATGGATTGATACGGCACCGCTGCCTGGGGGCTCAGTAAAATAGGGGGCATGAAACCCTATCGCAGCGAATTCATCGAAGTCGGCGGTTTTGAAAGCAAGCGCCGCATCCATGTCCGCATCTGGGGTGAGCCCGACGCCCCCAAGCTGTTCATGCTCCACGGCTGGGGTGATGTCAGCGCCACTTTCCAGTTTCTGGTGGATGAGTTGAAAGGTGACTGGCAGGTAATTGCGCCGGACTGGCGCGGCTTCGGCCTGTCGCAGTGGAACGGCACGCCGTACTGGTACCCGGAATACATGGTCGATCTCGAAGGCGTGCTCGACCACTATGCGCCGGACGGGCAGGTCGATGTCGTCGGCCACAGCCTGGGCGGCAATGTGCTCTGCATTTACGCCGGCGTGCGCCCGCAGCGCTTCCGGCGCATCGCCACGCTGGAGGGCTTTGGACTGCCCGATAGCGGGCCCGGTGATGCCGCCTCGCACTACGCAGCCTGGCTGGACGAGGTTCGGGATGTCACGCGCTTTCGCGACTATGCCGACTTCGCCGAACTTGCCGCCCGTCTGCAGAAGGACAATCCGCGTCTCACCGACGAGCGCGCCGATTACATGGCGCGCCACTTGGGACAAAAACGCGGGGATGGTCGTATCGCAATGGCCATCGATCCGTGCCACCGCTGGCGCAGCCCTTTCCGCTACCGGCTCGACGAAGCCAAGGCCTGCTGGCGCGAAGTGACGGCGCCGGTGCTGTGGCTGGCGGCGCGCGACTCCTTCGTCATGAAGCGTTTCGACGGCAAGGAGGAGGAATACGCCGCGCGCAAGGGCTGCTTCCGCGCGCTGCGTGAGGTAGTATTGGACGACTGCGGCCACAATATGCATCATGAGTATCCGGGCAAGGTGGCCGCCCTGATCGACGAGTTTTTCGGCGCGGAGTGAAATTGAACGCAGACCTGCATTGCCACTCGTATTACTCGGACGGACTCCTGAGCCCGACCGAGGTGATGCGGCGTGCACACGCGCATGGCGTCGAACTCGCCACGCTGACCGATCACGATGAGACGGCCGGCGTATCCGAGGCGCACGACATGGCCAAGGAGCTGGGCATGCGTTTCGTCAGCGGCGTCGAGATTTCCGTGACCTGGGGCGACGACCAGACCATACATATCGTCGGCCTCAATATCGACATCTACAATCCGGCCCTCAGTGCCGGCCTCGAAAGCGTACGCAGCGGACGTGATGCCCGCGCCATGAAGATAGGCGCCGAACTGGAACGCGAAGGCATCGACGGTGCTTACGAGGGCGCCATGCGTCATGCGCTCAATCCCGCCCTGATCAGCCGTTCCCACTTCGCGCGCTATCTGGTCGAGCGTGGCCTGGGCAAGGACGTGAAGTCCATCTTTACCCAGTACCTGCGTCGCGGCACACCCGGCTATGTGCCGCACCAGTGGGCGACCTTGCAGCAGGCAGTGAGCTGGATCACCGGCGCTGGCGGCATGGCTGTCATTGCACATCCCGGCCGCTACTGGCTGGAGCACAAGGAAATGGAAGCCTTTCTGACCGAGTTCAAGGACTACGGCGGGCGCGGCATCGAGGTGCTGTCGAGCTCGCACAAGCCGGACAAGGTCGAGATCTTCGCCGACTACGCGCGCCGCTTCGACCTGCTCGCCTCGCGTGCTTCCGACTTTCATGCGCCGGGCGAAAGCTGGACCGATCTGGGCAAGCTGCCCGATCTGCCGCGCGATCTCAAGCCGGTCTGGAGCGAGCTGCTCTGATACTGCCTTGCTCCACCCGGAGCAGTTTTTCCGCCATGGCCCAGTTTCTCTCACTCCACCCCATCAACCCGCAACCGCGCCTGATAGACCAGGCCGCCGAGATCGTGCGTGCCGGCGGCCTGATTGCGCTGCCTACCGACTCGGCCTATGCGCTGTGCGGGCATACCGGCGACGCCAAGGTGCTCGACCGTATCCGCCGCATTCGCGGCGTGGATGAAAAGCACCACTTCACGCTGCTGTGCCGCGATCTCTCCGAGATCGCCAACTATGCGCGCGTCGACAATACCCAATACCGCCTGCTCAAGGCCGCAACGCCCGGCAGCTACACCTTCATTCTCGAAGGCAGCAAGGAGTTGCCGCGCCGCGTGCTCCATCCCAAGCGCAAGACCATCGGCCTGCGTGTGCCCGACCATGCGGTGGTGCGCGCCCTGCTGGCTGAACTCGATGCCCCGATACTCAGCTCGACCCTGCTGCTGCCCGGCGATGAGTTTCCGCTTACCGATCCGGAGGAAATCCGCGAGCGGCTCGAACATCAGGTCGATCTGGTCATTGAAGCCGGGCATTGCGGCGCCGAACTGACCACCGTCATCAATCTGGCCGGCGGCACGCCCGAATTGATCCGTGCCGGCAAGGGCGATACGGCGCTCTTCGATCTCTAGGCCATAGCGCCAAAAACGCACCAAAATGTCGCATTGACGGTGTTTTATGCACTCCAATGGTGCGTTTTGGGGGATAATTGCATTTCTACCAAATTTATCCCCCTGGAGTGGAAATGACGAAATACGCATCGGTCGGCCAGTTTTTGCAGCACGCCGTTGCCGACCGCAACCCGGGCCAGCCTGAATACCTGCAGGCCGTGACCGAGGTGGTCGAAAGCCTGTGGCCCTTCATTGAAAAGAACCCCAAGTACGCCGAGCATGGCCTGCTGGACCGTTTGATCGAGCCGGAACGCATCATCATCTTCCGCGTGTCCTGGGTGGACGATCACGGCAATGTCCAGGTCAATCGCGGCTATCGCATCCAGCACAACATGGCGATCGGCCCCTACAAGGGCGGCATTCGCTTCCATCCTTCGGTGACCCTGTCGGTCCTCAAGTTCCTTGCCTTCGAGCAGACTTTCAAGAACGCGCTGACCACGCTGCCCATGGGCGGCGGCAAGGGCGGCTCCGACTTTGACCCCAAGGGCAAGAGCCAGGGCGAAGTGATGCGTTTCTGTCAGGCCTTCATGAGCGAACTGTATCGCCACATCGGTTCCGATACTGACGTACCGGCCGGCGACATCGGCGTGGGCGCGCGTGAAGTCGGCTACATGGCCGGCATGATGAAGAAGCTTTCCAATCGTTCCGATTGCGTGTTCACCGGCAAGGGTCTCAGCTTCGGCGGTTCGCTGATTCGCCCGGAAGCCACCGGCTACGGCACCGTCTACTTTGCCGATGCCATGCTCAAGGCCAATGGCAAATCCTTCGAAGGCCTGCGCGTCAGCGTCTCCGGCTCCGGCAACGTGGCCCAGTTTGCGGTCGAGAAGGCCATGGCGCTCGGTGCCAAGGTCGTGACCGTGTCCGACTCCAGCGGCACCGTGGTCGACGAGGAAGGCTTCACGCCGGAAAAGCTCTCCATCCTGATGGAAGTGAAGAATCATCACTACGGCCGCGTCAGCGACTATGCCGAACGTACCGGCACCCAATTCCTCGCCGGCCAGCGTCCGTGGAGCGTCAAGGTTGACGTCGCGCTGCCGTGCGCCACGCAGAACGAGCTGGATCTCAAGGACGCCGAAGCCCTGATCAAGAACGGCGTGATCTGCGTGGCCGAAGGCGCCAACATGCCCTCGACCAACGAGGCCGTGCGCGCTTTCGAGAATGCACGCGTGCTCTACGCACCGGGCAAGGCCAGCAACGCCGGCGGCGTGGCCACCTCGGGTCTGGAAATGAGCCAGAACGCGGTGCGCATGTCCTGGCCGCGCGAAGAAGTTGATGGCCGCCTGCTGCAGATCATGCAGGGCATCCACGACGCCTGCGTACGCTACGGCCGCCGCGATGACGGCACCATCAGCTACGCCACCGGCGCCAACATCGCCGGCTTCGTCAAGGTGGCGGATGCCATGCTGGCGCAGGGCGTGGTTTAAGCACCCGCGCCGCCGCAAGGCTCAGTAGCAAAACGGCCCTCCAAGTGGAGGGCCGTTTTCATATACAAGCACCAATGCCGAGTGCTGCCAGTTATTCCAGCATTCCGTTGATGGCCATCAGATCATCTTCGGACAAGTCACCCACGGCCGACTTCAGCTTGAGTTGTGCGAGCAGGGTTTCGATACGTGCCTTGACCAGTTTCTGGCGTGTTTCATAAAGCTGGCTTTGTGCGTTCAGCACATCGATATTGATGCGCACCCCGTATTTGAATGCGAGCTTGTTCGAGTCCACCGAGGACTGCGAGGAGTTCATGGCTGCCTCATAGGCACGAATTTGCGCCAGACCCGAGCTCACACCCAGATAAGACTCTCGGGTCTCTAGCTCCGCTTTCCGGCGGGCCTGATCCAGTTCTGCCAGGGCCTTGTCCTTGAGTGCGACAGCCTCCCGTGTTTTGGAGGTCGTTGCCCCGCCGCTGAAGATCGGCATGCTCAACTGAACACCAATCGTGCTTGTTTCCATATCGGTGCCCGGCCGCAGCGTGCCATAGGCGATGCTGTTTCCGGTGGCAGCCGTGCCGTGCGTTGCCACGATATCCAGGGTTGGCAAATGGGCCGCCTTCTGCTTCTCGATTTCTCGATCGGCGATTTCAACGCTGCGTTGCCGCAACAGAACCTGAAGATTGTTGGCGAAGGCGCGATCAGCCCACTGACTCGCGTCATCGGGTTGGGGGGCTCTCATGGCAGCGTGCTGGCGCAGGCGTTTCAAAGCGCTGGTGTGCTTGCCGGTCAACATACGCAGGGCTTCGCGCTTGACGAGCAATTCACTTTCCGCCGTCAGTTTCTGCGCATTCGCCAGATCGAATCGTGCCTGTGCTTCATGCGTATCGGTAATGGTGGCAGTCCCCACCTCGAAACTTTTCTTGGCTACCGCCAGTTGCTCCTGGATGGCGGAGATCTGGGCGTCCGCGGTTGCCACGGCTTCTTCGGCAAGCAACATCTCGAAATAGGCTTGCGCTACGCGCAGCATCAATTCCTGTTGCGCATTGCGCAGCTCCAGCTCGGCCGCCGTTGCGGCCAGTTCTGCCTGTGTATAGGCAATCCAGTTCTGCCAGCGGAACAGGGGTTGGCTGAACTGGAGTGTCCAGCCGTTGCTGTTATAGCGGGTACGTAGCGGTTCAGCACCCGGCATGCGGATCAAGGAATCCTGTCGGTTGCTCATCGTGTTGGCATTGGCCGTCAGGGTAGGCAGCAAACCTGCACGTGCCTGTGGCACGCGTTCCAGCCCAGCATCGCGGCTGGCGCGGGCGGCAAGGTATTGGGCGTCGTAGCTGAGGGCATCGTGATAAGCCGTCAGCAAGTCGCCTGCCCAGGCAATGCTAGTCATGCAGCACACGACTGTACTTGCAGCGACGTGCAGGACAAAACCAAGACGTCTTGTCAGCCTTTCGTTGTAATAACTTGTTTTTAAATGCATCACTGAAACTGTAAAATTGAAACTTTAAAATATTTAATCACATAGCACGCATATTAACTTTGCTTGTGTATTGTATGCGCCTTCGCTGGTATCAATTCATAAAGTCAGAAGGTTGGCGCAGTGGGTAACAACAATATCAGTAGCGTCCCGGGAGGAACGGCTGGGACTGGTACAGAAGACTCTCCGGAAGAGGCTGCGCCTCCTTCCGTGGATACCGGTTTGATCGGCTTGGTCATGCTGGCGCGTTTTCACGGTGTTTCCGCTGACACGGAGCAGCTTGCCCACGAATATGCGGAGTCTGGACAATCCTTCGGTATTGCCCAGGTTCTGCTGGGAGCGAAACAGTTGGGGCTCAAGGCACGCAAAGTGGCTACTGATGTCGGACGACTGGAGCGAACCCCTCTGCCAGCTCTGGCGCTGGATCTCGACGGCAACTTCTTCATTCTTGCCCGCGTAGACAACAATCCGGACAAGCCCCAGATCCTGATTCAGGACCCGCGCGTCCAACGCCCGCAGGCCCTGAGCATGGAGGAATTCCGCAGTCGCTGGACGGGTGAGCTGATTCTGTTTACGTCCCGTGCCTCATTGGCCGGCGAACTCGCCAAGTTCGACTTCACCTGGTTCATTCCTGCTGTCGTCAAGTACCGCAAACTGCTTGGCGAAGTACTGCTGGTCTCTTTCGTCCTGCAGCTGTTTGCACTGGTCACACCACTATTCTTCCAGGTCGTCATGGACAAGGTGCTGGTCCATCACGGGCGGACCACACTGGATGTCATTGCCTTCGGCTTGCTGGTTGTTTCGATTTTCGAAGTGCTCATGTCCGGCCTGCGCACCTACGTTTTTGCGCACACCACCAGCCGTATCGACGTCGAACTCGGTGCGCGCCTGTTCCGCCACATGCTCAACCTGCCGCTGGCCTATTTCGGCGCCCGCCGTGTCGGCGACACCGTCGCCCGCGTGCGCGAGCTGGAAAACATTCGCCAGTTCCTGACCGGCAATGCCATCACCCTGGTGCTCGATCTGTTTTTCTCGGTCGTCTTCATCGCTGTCATGCTCTGGTACAGCGGCTGGCTCACGCTGATCGTCGTTCTCTCGTTGCCTTGTTACCTGGGATTGTCGCTCGTCATTACCCCGTTGCTGCGGGCCCGCCTGCACGAGAAGTTCAATCGCGGCGCTGAGAATCAGGCCTTCCTGGTTGAAACCATCAATGGCATCGACACGGTCAAGGCCATGGCGGTCGAACCGCAGGTGACGCGGCATTGGGACAAGCAGCTCGCCTCCTATATCTCCGCCAGCTTTCGTACGGCTACGCTGGGCACGCTGGCGCACGAAGGCGTCAATCTTGTCGGCAAGCTCGTCACTGTGACCACGATGTGGCTGGGTGCGCGACTCGTCATCAACGGCGATCTGAGCGTTGGCCAACTGATAGCCTTCAATATGCTGGCCGGGCGCGTCGCCACGCCGGTCATGCGCTTGGCCCAGCTGTGGACCGATTTTCAGCAAACCGGCATTTCCATTCAGCGTCTTGGCGACATCCTTAACGCTCGCACCGAAATCGCCAATGCCAATCGCAGCACCTTGCCGCCGATTGCAGGCCGCATTGAGCTGGACCAGGTCGTGTTCCGCTATCGCTCTGATGCGCCGGAAGTGTTACGTGGCGTCAGTCTGACCATAGAGCCTGGTGAGGTTATTGGCATCGTTGGTCGCTCCGGTTCCGGCAAGAGCACTCTGACCAAGCTCGTACAGCGCTTGTACCTGCCCGAGCGCGGCCGGGTACTGGTGGATGGCAGCGACCTTGCCATGGTTGACACTTCGTCCTTACGCCGTCAGATCGGCGTGGTGTTGCAGGAGAACATGCTCTTCAATCGTAGCATCCGCGAGAACATTGCTTTGTCTGACCCTGGGATTCCGATTGAGGCCGTGATCCAGGCCGCCAAGCTGGCCGGTGCCCATGAGTTCATTCTGGAACTGCCGGAGGGTTATGACACGCCGGTCGGTGAGCACGGATCCACCCTGTCCGGGGGCCAACGGCAGCGCATCGCCATTGCCCGTGCCCTCATCACCAATCCACGCATCCTCATCTTCGATGAAGCGACCAGTGCGCTCGACTACGAGTCGGAACGCATCATCCAGAACAATATGAAGGCCATCTGCAAGGGGCGCACGGTGCTCATCATTGCGCACCGGCTTTCGGCCGTGCGCGATGCCAATCGCATTGTCGTCATGGAGAGAGGCCAGATCGTGGAGGAGGGTAGTCATGGTGAATTGCTCGGGCACGAGGCCGGACACTACTCGCGTCTGCATAGGATGCAGCAGGCATGAGTGCTCCGTTCATGATTTCGATATCCAAACCACCGTTCGGGCTGAGCCCAGTCGAAGCCGTGATGGCCGTTGCATCCTTCTGGTTCACTCCCTCTCCTCTCGCAGCAGAGAGCCGGGGAGAGAGGGCGCCATCGCGCTCAGCCCTGATGCAATTCCTCTCGTATGGTTTCGCGAACGACATCAGCCAGCGTCAAGCCCGCTGCGTACTGGCGCAGCGCCTCGTTCATCATTGTCTGGTAGCTGCCGCCCGCCGCCTCGGCGCGAGCCTTGAAGGCGGCCAGCACTGCGTTATCCACCCGCATCGTAATGCGGGTCTTGCCGGAGGCTTCGGCCTGCAGTTTCACCAGATGAGGGATATCCTTGGCCCGCTTGGCGCGGCTGAAGTCATATTCCTTGCGCATAGTCTTTCTCCTCTTTGCGAGTGGCCCGCCGGGCCGAAATCAGGCGTATCGAATCATCGCCGCGCAACGTGTAGCACACGGTCAGCAAGCGCCCCGCCGCGCTCATGCCGAGGAGCAGCCAGCGCGCTTCACCCTCGGCATTGGTGTCTTCAATGGCAAGCGCCAGCGGGTCGAGCAGACAGGATGCCGCTTCGTCGAACGAAACCTTATGTTTTCGCAGATTGCTTTCGGCTTTCCTCGGGTCGTACTCGATGCTCATCGCCACCCCCAGCTTCTCAGTGTATGCACGTTAGTGCATACCGTCAAGTGATGTCTTGCTCCCCTCCCCCCTTGCGGGGGAGGGGCTGGGGGAGAGGGGGAGTGCACCGATGAACTCCATTCACCTCCACGCGCTGGCCGATTTCTGCAAGCGCTACGCCACCATCTTCAAGCACGTCTGGGCCGAACGCCACAAGCTCGATACGCCTATACGGGAAGGTCACGAGGCTGAGTTCCTGCCGGCAGCACTGGAGCTGCAGGAAACGCCAGTATCCCCAGCTCCGCGCGTCATCATGTGGCTGCTGATTGCCTTCGTCGTCATTGCCGTACTCTGGTCCATCTTTGGTCGCATTGATGTGGTGGCAACAGCACAAGGCAAGATCATTCCCAGTGGCGGCAGCAAGATCATTCAGCCTATGGAAACGGCTACTGTCAAAGCCATCCACGTGCGCGACGGCCAGCAAGTCAGAGCGGGTGACGTGCTGATCGAGCTCGATGCCACGACAGCCGCAGCTGATGTGGCACGTATCGGTAATGACTACCTCACCACGCGCCTGCAGGCCGAAAGATCGCGCGCCATGCTTGCCGCCATCGAGGACGGAAAAATGCCTTCGTTGCCGCCAGTGGACGAAGTGCCAACTGCGCGGCTGGCCCAAGAGCAAATCATCCTTGATGGGCAGTTCAGCGAGTATCAGGCCAAGCTGTCCAGCCTGGACGCCAATATCGCGCGCCGCGAAGCGGAGCTGAGATCAACCCAGGAAATTGTGCGCAAGCTTGAACAGACAGTCCCAATAGCCAGTCAGCGCGCGCAGGACTACAAGAGTCTGGTCGAGAAGAACTTTGTATCCAACCATGGCTATTTGGAAAAGGAACAGCAGCGCATAGAGCTGGAGGCAGATCTAGCGACGCAGCGTAGCCGCATCAAGGAGCTCGGTGCTGCGCTAGCCGAAGGCCGCAGCCAGCGCACAGCACTCGTCGCAGAAACCCGCCGCATCACGCTGGACACGCTTAACGAAGCCGAACAGAGAACCACTGGCAACAGCCAGGAGCTGGTCAAGGCCGAAACCCGCGACAAGCTCATGCGCCTCACTGCGCCGGTAGACGGCACTGTGCAGCAGCTCACCATTCATACCGTAGGCGGCGTCGTCACACCAGCTCAAGCGCTCATGGTGGTTGTTCCACAGGATAGCGCGCTCGAAGTAGAAGCCTTCCTTGAAAACAAGGACATCGGCTTTGTCCATGCAGGCCAGGAAGCGGCGGTGAAGGTCGAGACCTTCCCCTTCACCAAGTACGGAACCATCGACTCAAAGGTGATCCACGTCTCGCACGATGCAATTCAGGACGATAAGCGGGGGCTGATTTATTCGACGCGCGTTCGCTTGGAGAAAGCGACGATGCAGATCGAAGACAAGCTGATAAAGCTGACGCCGGGCATGGCGGTGACTGTCGAAGTGAAGACGGCGAGCCGAAGGGTGATCGAGTACTTCCTGTCGCCGTTGATGCAGTACAAGGATGAAAGCTTGAGGGAGCGCTGAAGTGATGGGAGAAAGAAAATCGAAGCCGACTCCTTGGGCTTCTAGCGGGCGCTACTCGATCCGCAGCATCGAAGGCGGCGGTAGTTTCAACCTCGGTACTTCCTTCAATGACGGCGACTACGGCATCCATCGTCTCGCCCTGCCGATGCTGAGCGGCATAACGCTGACCGGCGACTACGCAACGCTCGACACCAAGCCGGAAATCCCGGAAGTGGACACAGGCTACCACGCGCTGGGCAATCCTCTGACCGACAGCAGCAAGCCCGACCCCGGGCGGGAAGACGCGCTCTACGGCGGGGCCGACTTGGGCACAGCGGCGAACGACGAATGGCTGTGGAGGGTGGCGTGATGAAAGAGAAAAGAATTGGATTGTATTTAAGCCTGTTGGTTAGTGTGACTTTTCTCTCCGGCTGCGAACAGCACCGGCTCGATCAACAGGTCAAGGAGCTATGCGCGAAGGATGGCGGCATCAAGGTTTATGAGACGGTGACGTTGCCGTCAGAAAATTTTGATCAGTGGGGTAATGTGAAAATTAATATCAAAAAATATTCCAAGCCCGATGATGCCTATTACTTGGAGATGGATACGCAATTTCTTCGGAAGGGGAATCCGACGTTAGTCCGCATGGTAGCTCGTGCTGTGCGGAACAGCGACGGAAAGGTTCTGGGGGAATCGGTGCGCTATGGAAGAGGGGGAGGAGACATCCCCGGCCCTTGGCACCCCAGTTCATATACATGCCCGGAGATATCCCAAAGTCAACCCTCACTTGAGTCCTCTGTCTTTCTGAAAGGAAACGCCAAATGAACAATGTTGAGTCTTTGTATACAGAGGCAGAACTAGCCTTGGCTGCTTACTCTACCCTCTATGTAGGGATATCCCGTTCTGATTATGTCAGTGCTCTGCAGCAAGGTGGGCAAGGCATGTCCCAATCCCAAGCCAAGAAGTTTGCAGATGAGTGGCAAGTAGTCGATCAATACACCGATTTAGAAACAGGAGTCTCTGCCACAGTATTTCTGAACAAGGAGGACGGAAAGACTTATCTGGCTGTTCGCGGAACCGAGCTCGATATGGGCGATTTCTCAGCCAACTATCTGCTGTCCGTCGGCGTGTCGAATAGACTCAACCCGCAATACACGGTGCTCAAGACGCAAGTGGCCGCATGGCTGACCAACGGGATATTGACGGGCGGCTTTACGATCACAGGTCACTCCCTGGGCGGCTATCTGGCCGTTGCCATCAAAGAGAGCTTTCCCAGTGCAGGAGATGCGTATCTTTATAACGCGCCGGGTTCAGGCGGCCTGATCGGCAATATCCTTGACTTGATGTTTGATCTTTACTCTCAGGAGTCGCCTGGGTACGGCGGAATTTGGAATGTCAAAGCAAGCGAGGGACTTTCACTCATTACGGGGTTGGGCGGGCAACCATCGAGCAGCCTTG
>JAIEOJ010000068.1 GCA_019750575.1 Rhodocyclaceae bacterium
CTGATCATGCCGCTGACCTTCCTGTCCGGCGTGTTCTACTCGATTCATTCCCTGCCGTCATTCTGGCAGGGCGTGTCACACTTCAATCCCGTGTTCTACATGATTGACGGTTTCCGCTACGGCTTCTTCGGTGTCTCCGACGTCTCGCCGTGGCACAGCTTTGCGGTCGCTTTTGTCAGCCTGGTGGTGCTGGCCGCATTGACGCTGAATTTCCTGCGCCGTGGCTATAAGTTGAGAGGTTAAAGATGCTCGATCCCAAGCGTATCGAAGAATGGATTGCCGCCGAGCTCAAGTGCGAGCAGCTGCATGTGGACGGCGATGGTGCGCATTTCCAGGCCGTGATCGTGAGCAGCGAATTCGCCGGCATGAATCGCGTCAAGCGTCAGCAGCGCATCAATGCGATTCTGAAATCCCGCTTCGACTCGGGCGAGCTGCACGCCCTGTCCATGCAGACCCTGACCCCCGAAGAGTGGGAGGCCACGCGTGGATAAGCTGCTGATCGAAGGCGGCTATGCACTCAACGGCGAGGCTGCCATTTCCGGCGCCAAGAACGCCGCGCTGCCCCTGTTGTGCACCGCGCTGCTGACCAGGGAGCCGATGACCTTTCACAATGTGCCGGCGCTCAACGACATTGCCACCATGCTCAAGCTGTTGGCGCAGATGGGCGTGAAGGTCGAGCAGGACGGTGATCGTGTCACCCTGCAGGCCGATGCTCTCGACAATCCTGTGGCGACCTATGAAATGGTCAAGACCATGCGCGCCTCCATCCTCGTGCTGGGGCCGCTGGTGGCCCGCTTCGGCGATGCCAAGGTGAGCCTGCCCGGCGGTTGCGCCATCGGTGCCCGCCCGGTTGATCAGCACATCAAGGGTCTGCAGGCCATGGGCGCAGACGTCACGGTCGAGCACGGCTATGTGCATGCCAAGGTACCGAAGTTGAAGGGCGCACGCCTGTTCACCGACATGGTTACCGTGACCGGCACCGAGAACCTGATGATGGCCGCCTGTCTCGCCGACGGCGATACCGTCATCGAGAATGCGGCGCGCGAACCCGAGGTGGTCGATCTGGCCAACTGCCTGACCGCCATGGGCGCGCAGATCTCCGGTGCCGGCACCGATGTCATCCGCATTCGTGGCGTGGCCAGCCTGCACGGTGCGACCCACAGCATCATGCCGGACCGCATCGAGACCGGCACCTATCTGTGCGCGGCTGCGGCGACCGGCGGCAATATCCGCCTGACGCGCACCTCGACCGCCTATCTGGATGTCGTCATCGACAAGCTGCTGGATGCCGGCTGCGACGTGATGCAGGAGCGCGATGCGATCCGCCTCAAGGCGCCGGCCAAGCTGAAGGCCGTGAGCATACGCACCGCACCGTATCCGGCCTTCCCGACCGACATGCAGGCGCAGTTCATGGCCATCAACACCGTGGCCGAAGGCACGGCGGTGATACGCGAAACCATCTTCGAAAACCGCTTCATGCACGCGGTCGAACTGATCCGCCTGGGTGCCAAGATCAACATCGACGGCAATACTGCCATCGTCACCGGCAACGGCCCGCTGCAAGGCGCAACCGTGATGGCAACCGATCTGCGCGCCTCCGCCAGTCTGGTGATCGCCGGTCTGGTGGCGCAGGGCGAAACGCTGATCGAGCGCATCTACCACCTCGACCGCGGCTACGAGAAGCTGGAGCAGAAGCTCGGCGACCTCGGCGCCAGGGTCAGGCGAGTGAGCTGATTTTCCAAAAAGTAAAACGCCCGACCGGGCGTTTTTCTTTTGTCTGTTCAGATCAGCGGCAGTTGATGCAGCGCAATGGTCAGCGCGTTGATCTGTCTTTCCGACAGCTGGCTCACGGCCACCCGGGTGCGGCGCTGGTACAGCATGATCCCGTAGATGTCGGCCAGGACGCGGGCGTTGGCGCCGATGGCGAGTGGCTCGGCCTGCTCGTGGGCCAGCCAGTATTCGATGGCATGACCAATTTCGACGAGGCTGTATTCGGTACGGGCGGCGTTCATTGCGGAGCTTCTTGTCTGCGGCCGCGTATTCTAAGGCCTGCCGGCTATGGCGGCGATAGTCACAAACACAAATCGCGGCTCTGATCGGACCAGCCGGCTGCGGTAAAATACCGTTTTTGCCAGATAAAAGAACGCTGTGAGCGGAATCACCATCGCCCTGTCCAAGGGCCGCATCTTCGAGGAAACCCTGCCCCTGCTGGCTGCGGCCGGCATCGTGCCCAAGGAGAACCCGGAAGAGTCGCGCAAGCTGATCATCGACACCAATCGCCCCGATGTGCGCGTGGTCATCGTGCGCGCCTCCGATACGCCGACCTATGTGCAGTATGGCGCGGCCGATCTCGGCATTGCCGGCAAGGATGTGCTGCTCGAACATGGCGGTGCCGGTCTCTACCAGCCACTGGACCTCGAAATCGCCCAGTGCCGCCTGTGTGTGGCCGTGCCCAAGGGCTTCGATTACGAGGCCGCCGTCAAGAAGGGCGCCCGCCTGCGGGTGGCGACCAAGTACATCACCACGGCGCGCGAGCACTTTGCTGCCAAGGGCGTGCACGTGGATCTGATCAAGCTCTACGGCTCCATGGAGCTGGCTCCGCTGGTCGGCCTCGCCGACGCCATCGTCGATCTTGTGTCCTCGGGCGGTACGCTCAAGGCCAACAATCTTGAAGTTGCCGAGGACATGCTGCCCATTTCCTCGCGCCTTGTCGTCAATCAGGCCGCGCTGAAACTCAAGCGCGATTTGCTGCAACCGGTCATCGAAGCCTTTGCCGGCGCGGTGGCCGCTGGAGGTAAGTAGGATGATCCGCAAACTCGATTCCAAGACCGCTGACTTCAACGCCACGCTCGACGCATTGCTCGCCTTCGAGAGCGAAACCGACGAGGGCATCGAGCGCACTGTCGCCGAAGTGCTTGCCAATGTGAAGAAGCAGGGCGATGCCGCCGTGCTCGAATACACGCGCCGTTTCGACCGCCTCGACGCTGCCGCCATGAGCGCGCTGGAGCTGCCCAAGGCCGAACTCAAGGCCGCTTTCGACGGCTTGCCCGAAGCCCAGCGCAAGGCGCTGGAAGCCGCCGCCGTCCGCGTGACCAGCTATCACGAACGCCAGAAGTCCGAGTCCTGGGAATACACCGAAGCCAACGGCACCAAGCTGGGCCAGAAGGTCACCCCGCTGGATCGTGTCGGCCTGTATGTGCCGGGTGGCAAGGCTGCCTATCCGAGCTCGGTGCTGATGAACGCGCTGCCCGCCAAGGTCGCCGGCGTTGGCGAACTGATCATGGTGGTGCCGACCCCGGGCGGTGAAAAGAACCAACTCGTGCTGGCTGCTGCCCACCTCGTCGGCGTTGATCGCGTCTTCACCATCGGCGGTGCGCAGGCCGTGGCCGCACTGGCCTACGGTACCGAAACCATTCCGCAGGTGGACAAGATCGTCGGCCCCGGCAATGCCTATGTCGCCAGCGCCAAGCGCCGCGTCTTCGGCACTGTCGGTATCGACATGGTTGCCGGTCCCTCCGAAGTGCTGGTGATTGCCGATGCCAGCGCCAACCCGGACTGGGTGGCGATGGACCTGTTCGCGCAGGCCGAGCACGATGAACTGGCGCAATCGATTCTGCTGTGTCCGGATGCCGCCTTCATCGAGAAGGTTGCTGCGAGCATCGAAAAGATCCTGCCGACCATGCCGCGCAAGGATGTGATTTCCCGGTCCATCACCGACCGAGGCGCGCTGATCCTGACCCGGGATCTCGACGAGGCCTGCGCGATCGCCAACAAGATCGCGCCGGAACACCTCGAGCTGTCGGTGGCCGATGCGCGCGCGCTGGTGCCCAAGATTCGCCACGCCGGCGCCATCTTCATCGGCAAGTACACCTCGGAATCGCTGGGCGACTACTGCGCCGGCCCCAACCACGTGCTGCCGACCTCGCGCAGCGCGCGCTTTTCCAGCCCGCTGGGTGTCTACGACTTCCAGAAGCGCAGCAGCCTGATCGAAGTGTCGGCTGAAGGCTCGGCCTTCCTCGGCCCGATTGCCGCCACGCTGGCGCACGGCGAAGGCCTCACCGCGCACGCGCGTGCGGCCGAGCTGCGCAACGAGTAAGTCCTTGCGGTTTGCCGTCGTGACCGGCGGCGGCACCGAAACAAAGCCCTGATCCGCGCGGACCAGGGCTTTGTTTTTCATGCGGCGCTCAGTCCGCGGCGAGGATGCCCAGCCATTGCGGTGTAGCGCTGCCGTTGAGACGAAAAACACTGCCGCCGCCGCTTGGTGGATAGGCATCGGTAAAGGCGTTGATCACGACCTGGTGCGTGACCATGATTACCGGCGTTCCGTCCTGCGGCAGTGTTGCCAGCAGCGTGCGCAAGGCCTTGAGCACGGCATCCCGATCGTTGCGTCCCTCGAAGAATGAATTGAGGGCCGGGTTGGCTTCGACCGTGCCAAGATCCAGCAGGCGGGCAGTATCGAGCGCCCGGCACCACTGACTGGAAAGAATCCTGGCCTGCTGTATGCCTGCTGCGCGCAGGCGCTGGCCCAGTCGCGCCGCTTGCGCGCGGCCTTCCTCACTGAGATTGCGCTGGGTGGTGCAGTCGCCGATGGCAAAGCCCGGCGGATCACCCAGCCCCGGTGCGGTGGCATGTCTCAGCATGATGAGACGGCCCGGCTGGGCGAGATCGCGGTCGGCGACAATGGTCGGCGCGGCACTGGCCGCGCTGGAGTACCCGCAGGCGAGGGCGAAGCAGAAGAGGAGGGCGCGTATCGGCATATGCGGCTCTGACCCCATGCGCCGGAACGGGTTCAACCAGCCGGCTTCAGTTGGCTTGAGGCAGACGGGGCGGCGTGTCCCGCATCTGCTCAGGCGAGGATGTCCCGGAGTGCCGCGACCAGCAGCTGGCACTCCGCGTCCGTGCCGATGCTGATACGCAGGAACTGATCAATGCGCGCCGCCTTGAAGTGGCGCACGATGATGTTGCGACTGCGCAGGGCGGCGGCAAGTTCGGCGGCATCGCGCCCCGGGTGGCGGGCGAAGATGAAGTTGGCGGCGGAGGGCAGGACCTCGAAGCCGAGCTGGGTCATCTCGGCGGTCAGTGCTTCGCGGCTCTGGATGACTGCCTTGCGGGTCTGCTCGAACCACGCCGTGTCCTGCATCGCCGCAGTGGCGCCGGCGATGGCGAAGCGGTCGAGCGGATAGGAGTTGAAGCTGTCCTTGATGCGCTCCAGGGCCTCGATCAGGTCCGGATGGCCGATGGCGAAACCGACGCGCAGACCGGCCAGGGAGCGCGACTTCGAGAAGGTGTGCACGACCAGCAGGTTGGGATGCTTGGCCACCAGCGGAATGGCGGTTTCGCCGCCGAAGTCCACATAGGCTTCGTCCACGACGACAACCGAGTCCGGATTGGCGACGATGATGGCTTCGACCTCGGTCAGCGCCAGGGCGCGCCCGGTCGGCGCATTCGGGTTGGGGAAGATGATGCCGCCGTTCGGCTGCTTGTAGTCTTCGACGCGGATGCTGAAGTCCTCCGCCAGCGGCACGGTGCGGTAGTCGATGTCATAGAGCCCGGCATAGACCGGATAGAAGCTGTAGGTGATATCCGGGAAGAGCAGGGGCTTGTCGTGCTTGAGCAGCCCCTGAAAGACATGGGCCAGCACTTCGTCCGAGCCGTTGCCGACGAACACCTGCCCGGTCGTGACGCCGTGATGGGCGGCGATGGCGGTCTTCAGCGTTTCGCTGTGCGGGTCCGGATAGCGCTTGAGCTCGTCTCCGGTGACCGTGCGCATGGCGTCCAGCGCCCTGGGCGAGGGGCCGTAGGGGTTCTCGTTGGTGTTGAGCTTGACCAGGTTGGCGAGCTTGGGCTGCTCACCGGGAACGTAGGGGGTCAGGCGGTGGACGGTCTTGCTCCAGAAGCGGCTCATGATGCGGAATGAATGCGTTTATGTGGTCATGCAGCCCGGAAAGCACATCCGGTGCCGCTTCCATCAGTTTGTGCGGAGCAAAATGGTATCATGCGGGCATGGCGCTGCATTTGCCGCCGCCTTTCCTTTCCCTACCTACTTTGTCTTAAGCCCATGAGGCACGCAGAAGTCACACGCAACACCCTGGAAACCCAGATCACGGTCCGCGTGAATCTGGATGGAACGGGGGTGTCAAAGCTCCAGACCGGGATCGGCTTCCTCGATCACATGCTGGATCAGATCGCCCGTCACGGGCTGGTCGATCTGGAAATCGAGGCCAAGGGCGATCTGCATATCGACGGTCACCACACGGTCGAGGACATCGGCATCACCCTCGGTCAGGCGCTGGCCAAGGCTTGGGGTGACAAGAAGGGCCTGCGCCGCTACGGCCATGCCTATGTGCCCCTGGACGAAGCCCTGTCGCGCGTGGTCATCGACCTTTCGGGCCGCCCCGGCCTCGAGTTCCATGTGCCCTTTACCCGCTCCATGATCGGCGAGCTGGATGTTGACCTCGTGTACGAGTTCTTCCAGGGCCTGGTCAATCATGCGGCGGTGACCCTGCACATCGACAATCTGCGTGGCGTCAATTCGCACCATCAGGCCGAGACCGTGTTCAAGGCCTTCGGTCGTGCCCTGCGCATGGCCATGGAAGTCGATGCGCGCATGGGCGGTGTCATTCCGTCGACCAAGGGCACGCTGTAACCCCGTAAACTCTACTGGCGTAGAACATCATGAGTCGTACCGTCGCCGTTGTTGATTACGGCATGGGGAATCTGCGGTCGGTGGCCAAGGCGCTGGAGCATGTCGCGCCGGAAGCCCGGGTGCTGGTCACCTCCGATGCCGCCGTGATTGCTGCGGCCGAGCGCGTGGTCATGCCGGGCCAGGGCGCCATGCCCGACTGCATGCGCGAATTCACCGCGCGCGGCCTGCGTGACACCATTCTCAAGGCCGCGGCCGAAAAGCCGTTTCTGGGCATTTGCGTCGGTGAACAAATGCTGTTCGGCCACGCCGAGGAAGGCAATGTCATGGCCCTCGGCATCCTGCCCGGCCGCATTCCCCGCTTCCCGGCCGGTCTCGCCGATGCCGACGGCAATCTGCTCAAGGTGCCGCACATGGGATGGAACGAAGTCGAGCAGGTGCAGTCGCATGCCTTGTGGCAGGGAGTTCCGGATGGCGCGCGCTTCTATTTCGTCCACAGCTACTATGTGCAGCCGGATGATCCTGCCGTGACGGCGGGCCGTACCCGTTACGGCATCCCCTTTACCAGCGCGGTAGCCCACGCTAACATTTTCGCAACCCAGTTCCACCCTGAGAAGAGTGCCGAGGCCGGTTTGCAATTGCTGAAGAACTTCATGTCCTGGCAGCCCTGATTCTTGTCCCCCATTTTTTGTCTGTTGAACGACTATGCTGCTCATACCCGCGATTGACCTGAAAGACGGTCACTGTGTCCGCCTCAAGCAGGGCGATATGGACGATGCCACCGTCTTTTCGGAAGATCCCGCCGCCATGGCGCGTCACTGGATAGACCAGGGTGCGCGCCGCCTGCATCTGGTGGATCTGAATGGTGCCTTTGCCGGCAAGCCCAAGAACGAGGCCGCCATCAAGGCCATCCTCAAGGAAGTCGGCGACGAGATTCCCGTTCAGCTCGGCGGCGGCATCCGTGACCTCGACACCATCGAGCGCTGCCTCGACGACGGCATCAGCTACGTCATCATCGGCACTGCCGCGGTCAAGAACCCCGGCTTCCTGCACGATGCCTGCGGCGCTTTCCCCGGCCACATCATCGTCGGCCTCGATGCCAAGGACGGCAAGGTCGCCGTGGATGGCTGGTCCAAGCTGACCGGCCACGACGTGATCGACCTCGGCAAGAAGTTCGAGGACTACGGCGTCGAAGGCATCATCTACACCGATATCGGCCGCGACGGCATGCTGAACGGCGTGAACATCGAAGCCACCGTCAAGCTGGCGCAGGCACTGCGCATTCCGGTCATCGCCAGTGGCGGCATCGGCAGCATCGACGACATCACCGCGCTGTGCGCGGTGGAGCAGGAGGGCATCACCGGTGCCATCACCGGTCGTGCCATCTACGAAGGCAAGCTTGATTTCGCCAAGGCCCAGGCCGCGGCAGACAAGCTGGCCGGCAAGTAAGTCACTGCTACTGCTCCGGTAAATAACATGCTCGCCAAGCGCATCATCCCCTGCCTCGATGTCAATGCCGGGCGGGTGGTCAAGGGCGTCAATTTTGTTGAGTTGCGCGATGCCGGCGATCCGGTCGAGATCGCCCGTCGTTATGACGAACAGGGCGCGGACGAGATCACCTTTCTCGACATCACCGCCAGCTCCGACGACCGCGAAACCATTTTCCACATCGTCGAGCAGGTTGCCGAGCAGGTCTTCATTCCGCTGACTGTCGGCGGCGGCGTGCGCGCCGTCGAAGATGTGCGCCGCCTGCTTAATGCCGGCGCCGACAAGGTCAGCATGAACACGGCCGCGGTGAACAATCCGCAACTCGTGTTCGACGCCTCCGACAAGGTCGGCAGCCAATGCATCGTCGTCGCCATCGACGCCAAGCAGACCGGCCCGGAAAAGTGGGAAGTCTTCACGCATGGCGGCCGCAAGAACGTCGGCCTCGATGTCATCGAATGGGCCAAGAAGGTCGCCGAACTGGGGGCCGGCGAAATCCTGCTGACCAGCATGGATCGCGACGGCGCCAAGAACGGCTTCGATCTGGAACTGACGCGGCGCGTGTCCGAGGCGGTGAGTATCCCCGTCATCGCCAGCGGCGGCGTCGGCAATCTGCAGCATCTTGTCGACGGCGTGAAGCAGGGCAAGGCCGATGCGGTACTGGCTGCCAGCATCTTCCACTACGGCGAATACACGGTGCAGCAGGCCAAGCAATTCATGCGCGCGCAAGGCGTCGAGGTGCGGCTGTGAGCCAGTATCCCGCCTGGATCAGCGAGCTGGAGTGGGATGCGCAAGGCCTGATCCCCGCGATTGCACAGGATGCTGAAAGCGGCGATGTGCTGATGTTCGCGTGGATGAACCGCGATGCCCTGCTCGAAACCGTGAAGACCGGCGAGGCCGTCTATTTTTCCCGCTCGCGCAGCCGCCTCTGGCACAAGGGCGAGGAGTCCGGCCATGTGCAGAAGGTGCATGAGATCCGCCTCGACTGCGACAACGATGTCATCCTGCTGAAGATAGACCAGCACGGCGGCATGGCCTGCCATACCGGACGCCGCAGCTGTTTCTTCCACAAGCTGGTTGACGGGCAGTGGACCGCCGTCGATCCCGTCCTCAAGGATCCCAAGGAGATTTACAAGTGAGTGATCTGGATATCCTCAGCCGCGTGCAGGCCACGATTGCCTCGCGCAAGGGCGCCGAGCCCGGCTCCTCCTATGTCGCCAGCCTGTATGCCAAGGGCACCGACTCGATCTGCAAGAAGGTCGCCGAAGAGGCCGCCGAGTCCATCATGGCAGCCAAGGACGGTGACGCCCACCATCTGGTCAAGGAGGTCGCCGACCTATGGTTCCACAGCATGATCCTGCTGTCCCAGTATGGTGTCAGCGTGGCTGATGTGGCCGCCGAGTTCGAGCGCCGCGAAGGCGTGTCCGGGATTGTAGAAAAGGCTTCCCGTTCCAAGGAGTGAACATGTCCGACTGCATTTTCTGCAAGATTGTCGAAGGCAAGATCCCGTCCCGGAAAGTGTACGAGGATGATGACCTGCTGGCCTTCCTCGACATCAATCCCGCCGCGCCCGTGCATGTGCTGGTGATCCCCAAGCAGCACGTCGAGTCCCTCGCCGACTGCACGCCCGAGCATGCCGTCATGCTCGGCAAGCTGTTCGGCAAGCTTGGCGAAATCGCCCGCGCACAGGGGCTGACCGACGGCTTCCGTACCATCGTGAATACCGGCAGGGTTGGCGGGCAGGAGGTGTATCATCTGCATGCACACATCCTCGGCGGCCCGCAGCCGGTGGGGCCCATGCTGGTTCGTCACTGAGCGCAGCAACCGTTTAATCCGGAGCGCGCCGCGCGCGCTTCCACTGGGAGTTTGAAATGGGTAGTTTCAGCATCTGGCACTGGCTAATCGTCCTCCTGATCGTCGTTCTCCTGTTCGGCACCTCCAAGCTGAAGAACATCGGCAAGGATCTCGGTGGTGCAGTCAAGGGCTTCAAGGACGGCATGAAGGAAGCGTCAGCCGACGACAAACCGGCCGATCCTTCCGCACAGGTCGGCCAGACCATCGAAGGCGAAGCCAAGCGCGACAAGGTCTGATGTCGCGCCGGCAAGCGGGGCCCGCCACACGGACGGGGCCCCGTTCCGTTTCCAGCGAACGCACTCACTGAATGTTTGATATCGGCTTTTCCGAGCTCGTCGTCATCGGCCTGGTGGCGCTGATCGTCATCGGCCCCGAGCGGCTGCCGCGCGTCGCGCGTACCGTAGGCGCCCTGCTGGGCCGCTTCCAGCGCTATGTGAATGACGTCAAGTCGGAAGTGCGGCGCGAAATGGAAATCGAGGACCTGAAGAAGTTCCAGTCGCAGCTGACGGACCAGGTGCGCGAAGTGGAACACACCATCCATCGCGAACTGCGTTCTGCCGAAGACGTGGCGCGCACCACGCTGGACGAAGTGGCGGCGGACACGAGTACCCCGCCTGCGGTCAGCGAAGCTGACCTGCCTGCCGCAGCGGTGACTGAGGTCGCGAAGGTGGAGACGCAAACCGTCGAAGCGGCAGCCGATGCAGCGCCCACCGCAAAATCAGGGCCGGCCGCATGAGCGAAACCCACGAAACCTTTGTCTCGCACCTGATCGAGCTACGCGCCCGCCTGATCCGCGCCATTGTCGGCGTGCTCATCGTTTTTCTCTGCCTGGTGAACTGGGCACGCGACATCTACACCTTGCTGGCCGCCCCCATGCTGGCGGCGCTGCCGCAGGGCGGTTCGATGATCGCTACCGATGTCGCCGGCGCCTTCCTGGTACCGATGAAGGTCACGCTGATGCTGTCCTTCGTCCTGACCCTGCCCTGGGTGCTGTACCAGGCCTGGGCGTTTGTCGCACCCGGCCTGTATGTGCATGAGCGGCGGCTGGTGCTGCCGCTGGTTGCGGCCAGCGTCGTCCTCTTTTTCATCGGCATGGGCTTTGCCTATTTCGTTGTGTTCCCGACCGTGTTCGGTTTCGTCAACCAGTTCGCGCCCGAGGGTGTGGCAGTGATGACGGACATCGAAAAATACCTGTCTTTCGTCCTGACGACCTTCCTCGCCTTCGGCCTGACCTTTGAAGTGCCGGTCATCGTCATCGTGCTGGTGCGGGTCGGCATCGTGCGTATCGACCAGCTCAGGGAAGCGCGGCGCTACGTGATTGTCGGTGCCTTTGTACTGGCCGCCATCTTCACGCCGCCCGATGTGGTGTCGCAGTTCCTCATGGCGGTGCCGCTGATCCTCCTCTACGAGCTCGGCATTTTCCTGGCCGGCATCATCGGCCGTGCCGACAAGGGGCCGGCACTGACGCCACCCACGGACTGAAACGCGTAAAGACAAAGGGCCGCAGATGCGGCCCTTGTTTCATTCCCCGGCTTTTTCCCGCGCCGGCTTGGGGCGCTTGCCGATGATCACCGGCAAATCAACCTCCTTGCCTTCGCGCCGCAGCTTGAAGCGGGCATTGCGTCCCGGTTCCTGCGCGGCGATCACTTCCAGCATCACCTGCGCATCCTTGACCTGCTTGTCATCGACTGCGAGCAGGATGTCGCCCGGGCGAATGCCGGCGCGATCCGCCGGCGCGCCGCGCACCACGCCGGCAATCAGGGCGCCCTGGCTGTTGGGCAGCTTGAAGGAGTCGGCCAGCTCCGGGGTGATTTCCTGGATTTCGACGCCGATCCAGCCGCGCGTGACGCCGCCGTTCTTGATGATCTGTTCGAGCACGTTCTGCGCCAGTGCCACCGGAATGGCGAAGCCGATGCCCATGGAGCCGCCGCTCTGCGAATAGATGGCGGTATTGATGCCGACCAGCACGCCGTTGCTGTCTACCAGTGCGCCGCCCGAGTTGCCGGGGTTGATGGCGGCATCGGTCTGAATGAAGTCCTCGAAGGTGTTGATGCCGAGGTGGGTCCGGTCGAGTGCGCTGACAATGCCGGAGGTCACGGTCTGGCCGACGCCGAAGGGGTTGCCGATGGCCAGCACCACGTCACCGACCTTGAGGCTGCGGGGCTGGGCGAAGGTGATGGGTTCAAGTCCGGCATCCGCCGACACCTTGAGCACTGCCAGATCGGATTCCGGATCGGTGCCGACGACTTCGGCCTTGAACTTGCGGCCGTCGTTGCTCGCGACCTCGATCTGGTCGGCGCCTTCGATGACATGGTTGTTGGTCAGGATGTAGCCCGAGCTGCTCACCACCACGCCGCTGCCCAAGCCTGAGCGTTGTTGTTTTTCCTCGCCGAAGCGATCGCCAAAGAAGTGGCGGAAGAAGGGGTCGTTGAGCAGCGGGTTCTTGGGCGCGCGCACTTCCTGCGTCGTGTAGATGTGCACGACCGAGGGCAGGGCGCGTTGCGCTGCACCGCTGAAGGAAGCGACTTGGCGTGCCTCGCCGTTGCCCGGGGCTTCCTGCAATATCTGCACGCCGTTGCCGGTCGTGATGCTGGTGCCGGACAGACCGCCGGGCCGCAGGGTTTGCACCACGAACAGGATGGCGACAGCAACGGTGACGGCCTGGGCGAAGATCAGCCAGAGACGGCGCATAATGTGACTTTCGGAAATGGTTGGAGCACGGAATGCTGCGTGAGGATCTGCGCCTCTATCTCGATGGATTGCTGGAAGCGCCACGCTTCCGCGATTATTGCCCAAACGGTTTGCAAGTGGAAGGCAGGGCTGAAACCAAACGTATCCTGTGTGGCACAACCGCCAGCCAGGCCCTGATCGACGCCGCCATCGAACGGCAGGCCGATGCCATCCTGGTCCATCACGGCTGGTTCTGGAAGGGCGAGGACGGCCGTGTCACCGGCTTTCGCAAGCAGCGCATGGCGGCGCTTCTCAAGCACGACATCAACCTGTTTGCCTACCACCTGCCGCTGGATGCGCACCCCGTGCTCGGCAACAACGCGCAACTGGCGGCGAAGTTCGGCTGGAAGATAGATGGCAACTTCGGCGAACAGAACATCGGTTTCATCGGAACTCCTTCATCACTTGTTTCGGCGGAGCAACTGGCACAGCAGGTCGGCACGGTCCTGAATCGCGCGCCCCAGTTGCTCGGGGATGGCAAGCGCCAGATCAGGCGCGTGGCCTGGTGCAGCGGCGGCGCCCAGGGCTACTTTGAAGAGGCGATTGCCGCCGGCGCCGATCTCTTCCTGAGTGGCGAGGTGTCGGAGCAGACCTATCACCTCGCGATGGAGACCGGCATCCCCTACATCGCCGCCGGCCATCATGCGACCGAACGCTATGGCGTGCAGGCGCTGGGC
>JAIEOJ010000049.1 GCA_019750575.1 Rhodocyclaceae bacterium
AATATTTTGCTTAATTCAATCCAATAAATAGATATTTTGACCGAAACCCCGCATATTTCACTGGAGCAATGGCGCGCCCTGATCGCCGTGGTCGATGCCGGCGGCTATGCGCAGGCGGCCGAAAAGCTGCACAAAAGCCAGTCGGCGGTGACCTATGCGGTACAGAAGGTCGAATCGCTGCTGGGGGTGAAGGCGTTCGAGATTCAGGGCCGGAAGGCCATCCTCACAGCGACCGGACAACTGCTGTACCGTCGCGCGCTCACGCTGGTCAGCGAGGCCGCCGAGCTGGAGCGTGCCGCCAGGAATCTGTCCGCCGGCTGGGAGGCCGAAATCGGCATTGCCGCCGAGATCCTCTTTCCTTCCTGGCTGCTGCTCGACAGCCTCAATCGCTTCGGCGAGGAAAGTCCGCAGACGCGCATCGAAGTCATCGAGTCCGTGCTCAGCGGTACGGCAGAAGCGCTGCTCACCGGCAAGGCCGATATCGCCATCACGCCCCATATTCCACCGGGATTTTTTGGCGAGCTGCTGATGCGCACACCCATCATTGCGGTGGCACATCCCGACCACGCGCTGCACAGGCTGGGGCGCGAGGTGACCCAGCGCGACTTGCGCAAGCACCGCCACATCACCGTGCGCGACACCGGCAGCCAGCGCGACCGCCGCGCCGTGCTGGTGGAGGTGGATCAGCGCTGGACAGTCAGCCACATGACGACCTCGATCGAGGCGCTGTGCGCCGGCTACGGGTTTTCCTGGCTGCCGGCGGAACGCATCCGTCGCGAACTCGCCGACGGCCGGCTCAAGCCGCTGCCGCTGCGCGAGGGCCGCGAACGCTGGGTGGATATCTACCTGATCATCGCCGACCCGGACTTTGCCGGGCCGGGCATACGTCGCCTGGTCGAGATCCTGCGCGAGCGGGTCAGCACGGCCTGCGCCGGGCAGACCGCCCCCGCCTGAAGTGGCTTAAATCGGTGCGACCACGCCGCAGGCAATCGCCGGGCCCGAGCGCCCGTCCGGCTGCGACTTGTAGTCGTCGAAGTTGGCGGTGATGATGACGGTGCGCCCGATGATGCTATTGGGCCCGCTCAGGGCGACATGACGCACGAAGATGGCGTCGCGCATGGTGCCGTAGACGTCGGCACGGATATTCGGCAGATCGCCCATGTGCTGGCCATGCGGCTTCTTCTCCGGATTGAAGTGGCCACGGCTCACATTGGCGAGTGCGCTGCGGCAATCCGCTTCCTCGTGCACATGAAAGCCATGCTCGCCGGTCAGGCCGGTCAGGTCGAGGAAGATGCGCGTCACGCCATCCTGGTCGCCGAAGGTAATGCGACCCTTGATGGAATTGGCGCCCACGGTTTCGAGCACTGCCAGCGCCAGCGGCTCCGGCTTGCTCGATTTCGGCAGGCAGCCAGCCAGCGTCAGGGCGGCAAACAGGGGCACGGCGAATACGGCGGCTTTACGCATGCGAATTCCTCATGGTTGCAACAGAATGCGGCAGTCTAGCGCATCGAGAAATCGGCGCGCCCGCCCGGCTTGCTGCCTTCGGCGGCCGCATCGATGCGCGGTTGTACCACAAACACGCGCTCGCCCGGAACGCCCTTGCTGAGCAGGACATCATGCGCTGCGCGCGCGCGGCGCTCGGCCAGGCTGCGCAGCTCCTCGTCGCCGGCCGGCATGTTGGCCCGCATCAGCTGCTCCATTTCAGGCACCGGCAGGCTCTTCGCCAAACCGATCAGGTTGCGCGGCTTTTCGAACTTCTCAGCCTTGTAGGCCAGCTCCAGGTACTTCGGATATTCGGCCGCAGTGACCTCGACATCATTGAGGCTGCCACCGCTCTTGCCCTGCTTGGCGAGATCGGCCAGCTTTTGCGCCTTGACCTTGCGCTCCAGCGTGGCCTGGCGCAAGCCGTCGCGGTCAGTCGCCGTGGTGGCAACGCCGGTGATTTCCATCTTCAGCGCAGGCCGGTCGGCCATGGCCTTGCTGATCGCCTCCAGATTCTTCTCGGCCGCCGGCGTCAGGCGCGCCTGCCCCGGCATGAACTCGACATAGGAGAGGTCGGCGCCGCCACCGAAGATGCTGCCGAGCAGGGCAAACGGTGCGGTCACCGCCTTGCTCAGGAGATTGAAGAAGACCTTGATGACCAGCCCGCCGATGCTGAACTCCGGGTCATTGAGCGAGCCGCTGATCGGCAGGTTGATGTCGATCTCGCCGCGTGAATTCTTGAGCAGCGAAACCGCGAGGCCGATGGGCAGCGACAGCGCGCTCGGGCTCTCCACCTTGTCGCCCAGGGTGAACTGGTCGAGGAAGATATTGTTCTCGGCACGCAGCTCGCCCTTCTCGATGAAGTAGCGCAAATCGACGGACAACTTGCCCTTGGCGATCTGGTAGCCGATGTAGCGGCTTGAGTAGGGGCTGAAACCCGGCAGGTCTATCCCCTTCGCCTTGGCCGTGAGGTCAAGGAAGAGCTCGCTGCCAAAGGGATCCACCTTGCCCCTGATTTCCAGTGGTGCAGTACGATTCACAGCGCCGGTGATTTCGATCTGCCCGCGCTGACCGGGTGCCAGCGGCCCCACCTTGCCGTTCAGCTTGCTCAGGTTGGCACGATAGTTGGGCTTGATGAAACGATCATTGAAAATCACATTGCCGTTCCTGAAGACCACCTCGCCGACATGGACAGGCAGGGGCTGCTTTTTCTCCGGCACGTCCAGCGTCGTCACCGTGGCGGCGCCGACCTTTTCCACCTCCTTGCCTGCGGCTCCGGCCTGCTGCTCGGCCTCGTGCTCCTCTCGCTGGAGCAGGGCATCGCGCAAACGGATGGAACCATCGGGCATGATGGTGATGCGCGCGAAGAGGTCGTTCTGCACCACAGAGTCGATCTTCACCTTGAGCGGTGCGGTGTTCACATCGATGCCGGCCACATCAAGACTGCGCCAGCGCAGCAGATCTTCGGAAGTCGCCTTGTCCAGCAGGTTGAAGTCGCTGATGCCGGCCTTGCCGCTGACTGCCACGTTGAGGGGCGTACCGCCGGCCTTGATATTGCCCGCGAAGCTCAGCGCGCCGCGGGTCAGGGCCAGCGACGGACGCGCCAGCTTTTCCAGCAGCCAGCCTTGCAGGGCGACAAAGTCCACCTGCTCGGCATCCACTTCCACATCGGCGCTGACCGGCGCCCAGGCAGCATTGCCCTTGGCACGCAAATGCCCCTTGCCGTTGATGGTGGAATCCAGCGCAAACTGCACGCTGCTGCTCGCCATGTCCGCGACAACATCGACTAGGCTCAGCGCATTGATCAGGAGCTCCGGTCGCGTCCCCTGCACCAGGCGCAGATTCGCTGCCTGGACGGCGGCCTTTACCGGCTGCTTGAGGAAGGGGTCGAAATCATCCAGATGCAGGGCGAGGCGCTCGCCTGCGACACGCCAGGGCAGACCGGCCTGATTGTCGATGCCCAGATCACGCAGCACCACATCACCGTTGATGCGAATCGCGGCCGGCGCATCGCCCGGCTGCACGAAGCTCACATCGAGGTTCGCATCCAGCAGCCCCGACAGCAGCTTGATGCCCTTGAGCGGCGGTGCGTACTGATCGACACCGGTCAGGTCGAGGCCATCCAGGCGCACGTCGAGCGCCATCTCGCGCTTGTCGGCGAAGGGGCGCGCCCTGCCCTCGAACAGCAGCTGAGCCTTGTCATTGATGCGTGCAGACAGATGCGGGACCACCCAGGCCTCCTCCGCACTTTCAAAGCTGGCGATGAAGGGCAGGCCTAGCTTGATCTCGCTGATACGCTGCTGCCCCTCCTTGAGCCGGTCATCCAGCGTGAACTGCCCACCCTCGACCTGGATATTGCTGACCGAGAAGCGGGCCGGTTCTTCGGACGGCGGCTCCTTGGAGAATTCCTCGATGAGATCGCTAATGCTGAGCGTGCCATCGGTATTGCGCACGAGATGCACCCGCGGCCCGGTCAGCGTGATGGCACTGATGACCGGTGCACGCCGGTAAATCGACGCCGAACTCAGATTGACATAGAGACGCTCGAAGCCGAACAACTCGCCATCGCCCTCGCGCTCGCCGATGCGCAGGCCTTCAATGATCGCTTCCAGGGTGTAGGGGTGAAACTCGACGCGCTGGATGGTGACGGGACGATGCAGTTTTTCCGACAGTAGCGTCTCGGCCTTGCTCTTGGCAAAGCCCGGCAGCCACAGATAACCGAGCAGGCCGAACAGGATGAACAGTGCGGCAAAGCCGTACAGCCACTTGCGCTGGCGCTTCGCAACCGCAGCCACCTTGCGTACATGGGGCTGGCTCAACAACCTGTCTCGGACCGATTCGCTCATGGTGACTCCGCAGCAGCAACAATGATTCGATTTTAATCGCGTGAGCCGCCACGTGCCCGTGACGCAAAAACAAAAAAGCCACCCGCGCAGGTGGCTTTTTTGTTGATGACCGAGTGCAGTATTACTTCAGCAGCTCGTTCAGGCGGGCTTCCAGCTGCGCCTGCGGAATCGCGCCGGGAATGCGGTTGCCGTCGGTGAGCACGAAATTCGGCGTGCCGCGCACATTGAACTTCTGGCCGAGCGCGACGTACTTCTCAACATCCACCGTGCACTTGGCCACCAGCGGCGGCACCACGCCGTTGATCATCCATTCATTCCATGTCTTGAGCGGATCGGCAGCGCACAGGATGTTGCGCGACTTCTCGGTCGAATCGGCGCCGAGAATCGGATAGGGGAAGATGTACATGGTGATGTCGGTCAGCCCCTGGGTTTCCCGCGCGAACTTCTTGCAGTAGCCGCAATTCGGGTCCTCGAAGCTGGCAAACACGCGCTTGCCATTGCCGCGCACCACCTTGATCGCCATGTTCAAAGGCAGGTCGGAAAACTTGACCTGGCTGAGCTTGAGCTTGCGCTCCTCGGTCAGGCTGCTGCGGCTTTTCAGGTCAACCAGATCACCGATGAAAGCGTATCGGCCCTTGTCGTCCACATAGATCAGATCAGGGCCGATCTGCACTTCATAGAGTCCCAGCACGCCCGCCTTGCGTATGCCTTCGACCCTGGCGCGATCACCCAGAAAGTCCTGCACCGCCTTCTTCACTTCAGCCTCGCCGGCATGGGCCGCAGGCACGGCCATCAGGCCAGGAACAATCAGGGACAGGACCAGCAGCAATTTCTTCATGGAAACTCCGGAGTGTGGATATCAGCCCAGCGCATAGCGCACCAGGGCATCGCGTAGGACTGGCAATTTACCGGTAAGGTTCATCCCCGTATTGCGCAGCCAGACCAGCGGTGCGTTTTGCGGGACAAACAGTCGAAAAAGACCATCGGTCATGGTCTGCAGGGCCACGACCTCTTCCCTCCGCCGGCGCTCGTAAGGCCGCAGCGACAGCACATCGCCGCAATGCTCGAAGCCGCGCAGGCCGTTCAAGGTTTCCGCCAGTACCCGGGCATCCTGGAAGCCCAGATTGATGCCGTGCCCGGACAGCGGGTGAATCGCATGTGCGGCATCGCCCACCAGCGCAAAGCGCGGGCCCACCGTGCGCGGCGCACGCATCAGGCGCAAGGGAAAGCCGGCCGGCGGCGTGAGCAGCTCCAGCGCACCCAGCCTGTGCTCACCGGCCGCGGCAACGCGGGCACACAGCTCGGCCGGGCTCAGCGTGCACAGCGCCTCGCCATTCGCCTTGGGTGTAGACCACACCATGGAAATACGCTTGCCCGGTAGAGGCAGCCAGGCCAGGATGCCATCTTCACGAAACCACTGGAAAGCCGTGCCGCGATGCGGCTCGCTGCAGGCGAAATTCGCCACCACGCCGAGTTGTTCGTAATGGCGGAAATCCACCGCCACACCCAGCGCCTTGCGCGTCCAGGAATCCGAGCCATCGGCGGCAATCACCAGATCGGCGACCAGGGTGCGGCCATCCGCCAGCTGCAGCGTCGCCGCATGCTCGCCCACCGTCAGGGCTTCCGGCCTGGCCGGGCACAGCAGCTGTACATTCGCCTGGCGCTTTACTGTCTCCCACAGCTCCTGATGCAACAGGGACGATTCGGCAATCCAGGCCAGCTCGCTCACGCCCGTGTCATAGGCGGAAAAACCGATATGCCCGGACCTGTCGCCAAACACCTCCATGCGCTCCACTGCCTGCATGCGGGCGGCATCCAGATGCTTCCAGATGCCGATATCGGCGAGAAAGGCGGCGTTCGACGGACTGATCGCATAAATGCGCGCATCCAGCCCGGCCGGTGCCTGCGGCACACGGCCCTCGACCACCGCCACGGCATAGCGGCTGCCGCGCAGCGCCGCCGCCAGCGCCAGCCCGGCCAGCCCGCCTCCGACAATGACAATATCCACCTTCATCCCCCCATTCTCCCGGAGTCGGCCCGGCTTGACAAGGCGAACCGAAAACCTTCATAATCTCGCCTCTTTGCGAACGGCACGTCCGGGCGCAGCGGTGATGTAGCTCAGCTGGTTAGAGCGACGGATTCATAATCCGTAGGTCGAGGGTTCAAGTCCCCCCATCACCACCAGAACACAATCCAGCACCATCCGATGCTGTACGAAAAACCCGCTTGAATCCTAGGATTCGGCGGGTTTTTTGTTTTCTGACGTCCAATGCCGTATAGTCAAATCTAGGGGGCATTGGGGGCACAAAATCGCCACTTATGCCCCCAGCCAAAATCTTGTGCCCCCAGACTGAGGTTTCCACCATGAAACTCACCGACACGGCAATCAAAAAGGCCAAGCCAGCCGAGAAACCCTACAAGATGGCAGACGGGGCGGGGCTTTACCTGGAAGTCATGCCCAACGGCTCCAAGTACTGGCGCATGAAATACCGCTTCAATGGCAAGGAAAAGCGTCTTGCGCTGGGCGTCTACCCACACATCACCCTTGCCGTGGCCAGAAAAAGCCATCAGCATGAATACGGGCTATTGGCTAAGGGCATAGACCCGAGCGAAGCCCGCAAAGCGCACAACGCATCCAAACGCGACAGCGCAGCAAACAGCTTTGAAGTGGTTGCCCGCGAGTGGCTTGCCTCTCACATGAAGAACAAGGCAGCCAGCCACAGAGACAAGGTAATACGGCGCTTTGAGCTTTACCTGTTCCCTTGGATTGGCAGCAAGCCCATTGCTGACATTACCGCGCCTCAAGTGCTGGAAGCGGTTAAACGGATCGAGCGGCTAGGCATCCTCGAAACGGCGCACCGGACATTGCAGACCAGCGGGCAGGTATTCCGTTATGCCGTGCAAACCGGACGAGCGGTGCGAGACGTGACGGCTGATCTCAAGGGGGCGCTGCCAGCCACTACCGTAAAGCACATGGCTAGCTTTACAGAGCCGAAACAGGTAGCCGAACTGCTACGCGCCATCGATGGCTTTTCAGGCACGCTGACGGTTCAATGTGCCTTGAGGATTGCCCCCATGCTCTTTGTGCGCCCCAGTGAGCTGAGAATGGCACGTTGGGCGGATATTGACCTAGACGCGGCAGAGTGGCGCTATGTCGTGAGCAAAACCAAGACAGACCACCTTGTCCCCTTGCCGTCCCAATCTGTTCAAATCCTGCGCGAACTGCACCCACTATCCGGGCATGGTCAGTATGTTTTCCCCGGTGGGCATTCTCCTCTCAAGCCCATGAGCGAATCAGCTATCAATGCTGCCTTGAAGCGCATGGGGTATGACACCAAAACCCAAATCACTGGCCACGGTTTCAGAGCAATGGCACGGACCATCCTGCATGAACACCTGAATATCGACCCGCACATCATCGAGCACCAGCTAGCGCACAAAGTACCCGATGCCCTGGGCGCTGCCTACAACCGCACCAAGTTCATCAAACAACGCCGGGAAATGATGCAGCTCTGGGCAGACTATCTCGACAAACTTAAAGCTGGCGCCGAGGTTATCCGCCTACAAAGCAAAAGCTCTGCATAAGCCAATAAATTCTCGACGCTCTTGGAGCCTGCAATGACAGACCCCATCAATTATGAAGACGATGCAAAGCGCAAACGACTGATTGCTATCAGACGCCACAAGGTACTTGCTGCCGAAAGGCCCGGAGGTGAAGAATCAGCTACATCGTTACTTTTAACAGCCAGCGCCTCACTTAAACACCTCCATTTGGTTGGCGCCATCCCCGAGGAGGACTGGGTCGCACTTGATTTCCTAGCACGAGGAATAGATGAATGGGTCAATGGTGTTGATATTGAGGATGCGCTTTGTATCCGAAAATCTACTGGCCGCCCGAAAGCCAGGAAACCTCTTGCAATTCTTGAATACGTATTGCCGGTAAGCCTGCTTTTGGATGCGGGATTAACGCTGACCGAGGCAACTCAAAAAATAGCGACTGAGAATGGGGTAACTGTCAGGACGATTGAGCGTGCCTGGAAACTCGGTGGCGGAATGGATGGATACGCCCGAAGAAAGGGCATGGATACGACCGACAAATAGTCTCTCTTTTTTTGTCGGAATCAGTCGGGAGAGGATTGCCCTGTCTTTCATCACACAGGAGTAATCAAAATGCACTCGACCTCAAATGCTGGTTTTTTGCGCCTTCCGCAGGTTCTCTCGATCATCCCAGTATCCCGCTCAACTTGGTGGTCCTGGGTAAAGTCAGGTAAAGCCCCCAAGCCGGTAAAGCTGGGGCAGCGTGTTACGGCATGGCGAGCAGCCGATATCCAGGCCATGATCGAACAAGCCCAATAAGGGAGCGCACATGAATACGCTTGATCAACTACGCGAACGTGTTTTCAGCCTCTCTGAACAGTTCTCCTGGCTCGGTATGAGCCCTGACATCCCCTCGATGACACTGCAAGAACTTGAAGCGGCATTGCGTCTTCTTGCTCGACTTGAAGGGGGCGAAAATGGAACCAGGAATTAAACGCAACAAGGCGAAAGGCGCGAGCGGAAAGCACCCCTATGCGGCCATCGAACATCGCGTACTAGACTCTCCTGCCTATGCTGACCTCTCCTTTTCGGCTCGCTCACTTCTGCAATTGCTTGCCCGACAGTTAACAAAACATAACAACGGGCACCTACAAGCAACCTTCACGTGGTGCAAGCGGTTTGGCTTTGGCAGCGAACACACTTTGCAATCGGCGATTGCCGAGCTGATTGCACATGGCTTTGTGTATCGCACGCGCAGTCATGGCGCAAACAGAGCGTGGGCACGCTATGCGGTTACATGGCTCTCCATCGGGAAAGACCGCGAAGGGTTATTCCTTGATAGCTTCATGCCGTGTGCGTGGCGCTACTGGCAACCACATGAAAACGGCCACGGCAAGAAAAAAGCTCCCCGCAAAATCTGCAGGACTACTCCTGCAGAAAGTGCAGTTTCACCCCGCGAATTCCTGCATAAAGTGCAGGACTCTGCCCCGCAAAAAGTGCAGACTATGAATTAATGCCATGTAGTCATGCTGATTACCAGTAACACGATCAATGGGGGCGCTCAGATGGAGCTGAACCTGATAAAACATGACATCAGTATCCGCATAGAATTAGTGGCAACGCTGGTTTGATTTATTTTGATTGTTTTCAACCTTGCACATTAGGAACCGGGCTCGCCCTGCCAGCCCCCTAGGAAAGAAAACGCAATGAGCAACGCTTTGAAGATGCTGATGGAGCTGCCGGAGGAAGAGCGTAAGAAGGTCATCAAACTGGCGGCCCGGCGGTTGGCGCTGGACGAAATGCAGCGCCGGCACGACGCGGGCCTGCCGATGTGGGGGCCGACGGGCGAGAAGAAGGATTCAGCCTCTCCGGACAAAGCAACGAAGAAGTAGCAGCAGCCGAGTAGCGTCGCAAGGGCCGGGGGGCCTGTTTGATGCAAAGGGAAACGAAGCCGATGGCTAGCAAATCAACGAGCGCGACCAACGCGACCAAGCAACCAGCGACCTATTCGATACCGCCGGAGAAAGTGGAAATGCCGCAGCAGGGGCAAGAGCCGCCGCCGGGCTGGATAGGAACCTGGACGCCGCCGGCACCGTACCTGCCACCAAGTTCGGAACTAAAGTAAAGACGGCCTGCGCCGGCTACAGCAAGCTGCGTATCGGCGACGTGGAGCTTGTGGCGGTTATCAGTATCCGCGAGCAGACTGATGGGCATTGGGATTACAACACCGTGGCAGTGTATGACCCACAAAAGCAAACCCCGGCCGGAGCCGGGGTAGCAACTGCTGGGCATGTGCGGGGCGCGACGGGAACCGAAGGACACCCGCTCCTAACAGCAGTCAGGAACTTTATATGCAAGCCGCTGAATGTTGTCAATGGCATCCGATACGGCAAGCGTAGGTCAAACCAACTCGTGTCACCCATTGGCCCGCGTCAATCGAAATCCTGTTCAACGGAAACCCGCAAGATATACCGGCATCAAAGTTAGCTAGCGCCAGCACCGAGCTTAGCCGGTTTGACAGCGACCTAGTGGTGGTCAATACTGCCGACCAAGCGCCGACTGACGGCGAGGTCTTCGCCATTAATTACGAGAGCGAGTTGGTAATTAAGCAGCTGCTCCGTGATGGCGGCGATTGGTAGGCATACCCAGCTGATGCCGATCACCGCAGGCATGCTAGAAACCGGTGCATGGACGGAGTTTTCATCATTGGTTAGCTAGATTGTTTACATGCAGACTGAGAGGATAGAGGGTGGCTTTCTTTAAACAGAAGCTTCATGCCCATGTTGTGGCGATAGATCTGTGCGACGACATACAAAGCGAAGTGGAAGCGGTTTTGGAGATTGTCAGGGAAACCGCCAACCCAGATTCGCCCCTTGACACAGACCTAGTCGGCTCAGAAATATGTGGGTGCTTTCTGGCAGTTATAGATTGCGCAATGGATGTGGCACAAATACCTGCTGACTTCGTTCTCACTGTCATGACATCCATGTCGGCGCTTGCCGAAGAAACCTATCCAAAGGCTGACGGCCTAAAATACATACGTACCCTTGCTCGCTTACGTGACGAAAACGAAATCCAAAAACTCTTTTGGCAACTTTCCAAATTTCTTCTCACCCAATGCCGTCAGCAGGCGGATGACGGAGTTATGGTTGGTGCAGTTGCCGTTCTTCTTTCTGGTCGTCTGGTCGCGAGCATTAAACTTTTCCGTGAGATGAAATCAGAATTTAGATTGATTGCCTGACCCGCCTCGCTAAACTAACTACCGCCTCCGGGTGCTTTTTTCGTCCTACCTACAAGTATTTCTTGCAGTCCCCATATGCGAATCGTGTTCGCCAGTCAGTGCAACAAATGTCACGGGCACCACCGACACCATACGCCCCAAGCGGCATAGTAAAAAGATGACAAAACAACCGGTCTTGGCAAAAAAGGCAATCCTGAACAATGGGACTGCCTAGGGATACACTGTTAGCCTTATCAACTGTTTCGCTGGTCTGGTGGCGAGTCACCCACCTACTTTGAGTTCCGGTGTCTGTCCTCGCGGAACTGCCAGCCCCACGCACGCAGCACTATGCGCTAGCCGCTTTGTCTCCGTTTCTTCTAGAATGAAGCTCAAGGTGCCGGCAGGGCTAGCGTGTCACCCCTCCAGCAATGTCGGCAGTGTCTGTCCTCGTGCCGACGGGGCCTCTCTACGATCCATAGCAAGCCCGTTCGGCCTGGGGGCATATTTGGGGGCATGTTGAGATTTGTTGAAATGCAGACCATCTATTTGCAATGGTCTTGAGCAGTTGTTCGGGTGACCCCATCCCACCAGATACCAACAAAAAGGCCATCCCGCGGGATGGCCTTTTTGTTTCAGGTGGGGCGCAGCAGTTGCCGTGCATCCTGCTCAAATGCCACTTGAGAAACCGGACGGCCAAACAGATATCCCTGAAACTCATGGCAACCCAACTCGCGCAGGAAAGCAAACTCCTGCTCGGTCTCAATGCCTTCGGCTGTCATTGACAGCTCAAGATCGCGGCCCATGCGCACGATGTTGGCGATGAGTGCCGCACCACGCGAGCTATCAACGGCATCGCGGACGAAGCTTCGATCAATCTTGAGCTGATGGAGAGGCAGGCGACCAAGGTAACTCAAGGATGAATAGCCGGTGCCGAAATCATCAAGTGAGATGGTCAACCCTGCGGCGCGCAATGCATTCATTCGTGCAATGACCTTTTCGATATCGGCCACCACCACGCTCTCTGTGAGTTCGAGTTTCAGCTTGTGCGCGGATACTTGATGCAGCGCCAGCGTATCGAACATCAACCGCTCAAAATCATCGGTCAAGAACTGATCGGCAGACACGTTCACCGATACCGACAGTGGTGCCAGCGCTGGGTCGTCTTGCCAGCGCGCGAGTACCTTGCATGCCTCGGCAATAACCCAACCGCCAATCTGCGGCATCATGCCCGCCTGCTCGGCCAGCGGAATGAACTCACCAGGCGACACGTAACCGCGCACCGGATGCTTCCAGCGCAAGAGCGCCTCGCAACCGATAATTCGTCCGGTAACATCGACCTGCTTCTGATAAAAAAGCTCAAGCTCGTCATTCCAGATGGCTGACTTGAGCTCACGTATCCCCCCTTTGCCTTGCTCGATTTCGAGCTGCATGACATACAGGCAGCAACACAGCAGGCCAATAGCGATAGCGGCATTCACCCAGCTGCCCACACTTCGGAACTTGTCTGGCAAGGGTTCTGCAAAGGGAAAGATAAACGTGCTGCTGGAAAAGCAAATGAAGGCGATCAGCGACAAGGCAATCAATAGCAGCTGGCTTCGGCCACCTGTCCGCAGATAGTTGATGTAGCCCAGTGCTGCGAGCGGCAGCAAAAACAAGTGGGTGACTCTCGGCACTGTCGCGGTCGGCGTATCGAACATCAAGCAGATGACAATGTCGAGGCCAAGCAGGGAAAACTCTGCGAAGGTCAGCGCCATGGCAAGACTGCCACGCTGAATGAGCCCCCAGCAGATGATTGCAGCAAGCGCTGCCAGCCCCTCCGTGAGGCCAAAGAGCAAGGCTCCTTCACGCAGTGCCAACACCATCCAGACCAGACAAAACACGCAAACAACGAGCGTGGCGACCTTGAAGGCCAGGAGAAAACGCAGGGTCGGAAGGTGATTCGGATTGCTCAAGATTCTCAGGCCTTTGGTGAGATGTCACTCAATCCATTGACTGCAAAGTCCCACTCACTCAACGCATGCTTTCACGCTAAGAAAAACACGGGGTCGAAGGAACTATACCGGGGGAAGCCTAAGGCAAACAAGGGGCAGATTCGTCGAGGATCGGGATCACAGATCATCAGCAGAAGGAAATAAGAAAGCCACCCGAGGGTGGCTGTCTTATTTCGTCAGTCGTAACGTCAGCTCTTGGCCTTGGGCTTCTTCGCAGGTGCAGCCTCCGGGCTGCCGGGCTGGATTTCGTAGGCGAGGCTGCCTACGCTGTCGGGCGGGCAAACGTGGCCGAAGCAGATGTAGCCGCGGCCAGTGAGTTCGAGTTCGCCCTT
>JAIEOJ010000073.1 GCA_019750575.1 Rhodocyclaceae bacterium
GGCATCATTCCGGCGCTGGAGTCTTCGCATGCGCTGGCGCACGCCGCCAAGCTGGCGCCGACCCTGCCCAAGGACAAGGTGCTGCTGGTGAATCTGTCCGGTCGCGGTGACAAGGACATGCATACGGTGGCCGAGGAGTCGGGCATTACCTTTTGATGGCCGGCGCGACGCTTGAAGTTCGAGCGTCAGCGCCTGCATCGTCAGCGCAATCATCCCGCAGCCCCGCTGTAACCCCATTTCAGACAGAGTTGCCATGGAACGCATTAACGTCCGCTTCAATATCCTCAAGTCGGCCGGCCGCAAGGCCCTGATTCCCTTCATTACCGCCGGCGATCCGAACCCCGAAACCACCCTGCCGCTGATGCACGCGCTGGTGGCCGGCGGCGCCGACATCATCGAGCTGGGGGTGCCTTTTTCCGACCCCATGGCCGACGGCCCGACCATCCAGCGCGCTTCGGAACGTGCCCTGGCCAAGGGCATGACGCTGCGCAAGGTGCTGGAGCTGGTGTCCAAGTTCCGCCAGGTCAATAGCGATACCGCAGTGGTGCTGATGGGTTATGCCAATCCGATCGAGGCCATGGGTATCGAGAACTTCGCCAAGGCGGCCAAAGAAGCCGGCGTGGACGGTGTGCTGGTGGTGGACTACCCGCCGGAAGAGTGTGCCGAATTTGCGCGCGTGATGAAGGCGTATGAAATGGCCCCCATCTTCCTGCTGGCGCCGACCTCCTCGGAGCAGCGTTTCCGCGAGGTTGCCGAGATCGGTGCCGGTTATATCTACTACGTATCGCTCAAGGGCGTGACCGGCGCCGGCAATCTGGATTTCGACGAAGTGGCGCGCCGCATCCCCGAAATTCAGAAGATTGTCGGCATGCCGGTTGGCGTAGGCTTCGGTATCCGCGATGCCGAGAGCGCCAAAAAGCTCGGCGCGGTCGCCGACGCGGTCGTCATCGGCAGCCGCATCATCGAGGAAATCGAGCGTTCTGACCCTAAGGATGCGCCACTCAATGTGCGCACCTTCCTGCGCGGCATACGCGCGGCGCTGGACGAAAAATAAGACGTTTCAAGGCGCTACCGCGAATTGCCGACGGATGTCGGACAAGTGCTGGAAAAATGCCAAAAAAAGGTAAAATGGCGCCCGCTTGACGAATATTGGTCACCAGATCGCTGATGTTCGTGACACCCATACCGGGGTTGGTGCCTTGTCGCAGCGGCCCTGAGGAGAAAAGATGAGCTGGATTCAGAAACTGCTGCCCCCCAAGATCAAGCGTGTCGAAGGGGTCAAGAAGTCCATCCCCGAAGGCCTGTGGTGCAAGTGCCCGTCCTGCGAGGCTGTCCTTTACAGTACCGACCTGGAAGGCAACCAGGGTGTCTGCCCCAAGTGCAGCCACCACCATCGCATGAAGGCCCGTGCGCGCCTCGATGCCCTGCTGGACGAGGATGGCCGCTACGAGATCGGCTCCGAAGTGCTGCCGACCGACATTCTCAAGTTCAAGGACAGCAAGCGCTATCCGGACCGCCTGCTGGCGGCGCATGAAGACACCGGCGAAGCCGACGCCCTCGTCGTGATGCAGGGCTCGGTCAAGAGCGTGCCGCTGGTCGCCGCCGTATTCGAGTTCGACTTCATGGGCGGCTCCATGGGCTCCGTGGTCGGCGAGCGTTTCGTGCGCGGCGTGCGTGCCGCCATCGAGGCGCAGTGCCCCTTCGTCTGTTTTACCTCCTCGGGCGGTGCCCGCATGCAGGAAGGCCTGTTCTCCCTGATGCAGATGAGCAAGACCTGTGCGGCTGCTACCCAGCTGGCCGCCCACAAGCTGCCCTTCATCACCGTGCTGACCGACCCGACCATGGGCGGCGTCTCCGCCAGCTTCGCCTTCGTCTCCGACGTAGTGATCGCCGAGCCCGGTGCACTGATCGGCTTCGCCGGCCCGCGCGTGATCGAGCAGACCGTGCGTGAAAAGCTGCCGGACGGCTTCCAGCGCTCCGAGTTCCTGATGGAAAAGGGCGCGATCGACCAGATCGTCGACCGTCGCGAAATGCGCGACCGTCTCGCCAGTCTGCTCACCATGCTGCAGCGTCAACCCGCCGTCACCAACTAAGGACTGCATGTCGCCAGCAGCACCGGCCACGCTGAATGACTGGCTGGCCTACATAGAGCAACAACACACGCAGGCGATCGAGCTCGGGCTTGATCGCCTGTTTGTCGTCAAGGCCGCGCTCGGGCAAACCCAGACCTGTCCCGTCATCACCGTTGGCGGTACCAATGGCAAGGGTTCGACCTGTGCCATGCTGGAAGCCATCCTGACGACAGCCGGTTATTGCGTCGGCCTGTACACCTCGCCGCATCTGCTGCACTACAACGAGCGTGTGCGCCTGAATGGAAAACCGGTCAGTGACGCGGCCCTGTGCGCCGCCTTTGCGCGGGTTGAAACCGCCCGCGGGCAGGTGCCGCTGACCTATTTCGAGTTCGGCACGCTCGGCGCCTGGGAGGTGTTTGCCGCGGCAAGCCCCGACGTGATCATTCTTGAAGTCGGCCTGGGTGGCCGCCTCGATGCCGTCAACATCTACGATCCGGATTGCGCGATTGTGACCGGCATCGATCTCGACCACATGGATTTTCTCGGCGATACGCGCGAGAAGATTGCCTTCGAGAAGGCCGGCATCTTCCGCCCTGGCAAGCCGGCGATCTGCGGCGATTTGCAGGTACCGCACACCCTGGTCGAACATGCGCAGAAGATCGGCGCCGACCTGCAGTTGATCGGCCGCGATTTCGGCTTTGAAACCCAGACGGAAAACCGTCAGTGGGCGTGGTGGGGCAGGGGGGCAAAACGTGGTGCGAGTGAAAACATCCGCCGCGGCGGTTTGGCCCATCCGGCCCTGCGCGGCAGCAGGCAACTGCTCAATGCCAGCGTCGTGCTGGCCGCCCTCGATACCCTGCAGGAGCGTTTGCCCCTGTCCATGGCCGAGATCCGCCAGGGCCTGGCTGTGGTCGAGCTGCCGGGTCGTTTCCAGAGCCTGCCCGGGCGGCCGGTGACCGTGCTGGACGTTGCGCACAATCCGCAGGCGGCGCGCGTGCTGGCCGACAATCTTCTTGATCAGGGCTTTTTCGGCACCACCTGGGCGGTGTGCGGCATGCTGCGCGACAAGGACATGGCCGGTGTGATCGCCGCGCTGCAAGGGCGCATCGAACGCTGGTTGCCGTGCACGCTGGGCGGGCCGCGCGGCGCGTCCGCAGCCGAGCTGGCGCAATGCCTGCAGGCCGCTGGCGAAACTGTCGAAGCCGAATTCGATACGGTGATGGCCGCATACGCGCATGCGCAGGAGCGGGCGGCCGAAAATGATAGAATTGTCGTCTTCGGTTCCTTCCTGACCGTGGCGGAAGTTCTGGACACCCAGTCCGCCCCGGCCCCGACAGGCTCACAAGGCTAAAAAAGCGCACTAGGCTCATGACGGAAAACACAGCGGCATCCGATAGCGATCTTCAGCTGAAAAAGCGGGCGCGTCGTCGCCTCGTCGGTGCAGTGGCACTGGCACTCCTTGCCGCCATCGTTCTGCCCATGGTCATGGACCATGAACCGCGCCCCAGCCAGCAGGATATCCAGGTCCGCATTCCCAGCCAGGATGCCGGCAGCTTTACCTCCCGCGTACTCCCGGGTGCGCCGACCGCCACCCCCTTGCCCCCGGTCGCCGAAGCGCGCAAGCCTGAGGCCGCACCCGAGCTTCGGCCGGAACTCCTGCCCGAACCCTCTGTTGAGCCCAGGCCCGACGTCAAACCCGAACCCAAGTCCGAAGCCGCCAAGCCGGAAGCCAAGCCCGACACCAAGTCGGCCGAAGCGCTGCGCGCCGAAAAGACCCTTGCCGGCGGCGACGCGCCCAGGACCGAGATCACCAAGCCTGAATCCAAATCCGACAGCGGCCAGTGGATCCTGCAACTGGGCGCCTACGCCGAGCAGGGCAATGTCAAGGTGCTGCAGTCCAAGATCAAGGAACTCGGTTATCCCAGCTACACTGAAAAGGTCAGTACGCCCCAGGGCGAACGCATTCGCGTGCGCGCCGGCCCCTTCAGCAGCAAGGCTGCCGCCGAAAAGGCGCAGGCGCGACTGAAGCAGATTGGTGCGGGCGGACCGCCGGGTGGCGTGATTGCGCCCAAGTAAGACGCTGTGACCTGGTTTGACTATGCAGTACTGGCGGTCATTGCCGCCTCCCTGCTGCTGGGCCTGTGGCGCGGTGTGGTCAGCGAAATCCTGGCGATTGCGGCCTGGGTGCTGGCGTTTTTCGTGGCGCGCGAGTTTGCGCTGCCGGTGAGCGAGTTTTACGCCGGCATGCTGAGTGATCGCAGCATGCAGTATCTGGCGGGTTTTGCCACGGTCTTTGTCGGTGTGCTGATCGTGGTGGGCATTGCCCGCATGGTCGTGTCGTTTTTGCTGCGTGCGGTGGGTCTGGGTTTGATCGATCGCATGCTGGGCGCGGTTTTCGGGATTGCCCGTGGCGTGCTGGTGGTGTTGATTGCGGTAATGCTGGGCGGACTTACCCCGCTGCCCAGGGAGTCGTGGTGGAAGAACGCGGTGTTCGCGCCGCCGCTGGAAACAGCGGTGCTGGCAATGAAACCGTGGATGCCGGAAACCATGGCGAAGAAGATCAGGTATCGATAAGGAGCAGCGCAGGCTGTTCCGGCTTTTCTGAAGGTAGGTGAGGTATGTGCGGGATTTTGGGAGTCGTCGCCAAGACGCCGGTCAATCAGCTGCTCTATGACGGACTGCAGGTACTGCAGCACCGCGGGCAGGACGCTGCCGGTATCGCCACGGCTGCGGACGGGCGGTTCCTCATGCACAAGGGCCCGGGGCTGGTGCGCGATGTGTTCCGCACCCGCCACATGCGCAACCTGGTCGGCAACTGGGGGATCGGCCACTGCCGTTATCCGACCGCAGGTTCCGCTTACAACGCGGCGGAAGCACAACCCTTCTACGTGAACTCGCCGTTCGGCCTGATGCTGGCGCACAACGGCAACCTCACCAATGCCGAGCAGCTCCGTCAGGACATGTTCCTGCAGGACCTGCGCCACATGAACACCAACTCGGATTCCGAGGTGCTGCTGAATGTGTTCGCGCACGAGCTGCAGGTCGCATCCAAGCAGTATCAGGTTGATGCCGAGGCCATCTTCAAGGCGGTGGCCGGTACGCATCGCCGCATCAAGGGCGCCTATGCGGTGCTGGTGATGATCGCCGGCTACGGCATGCTCGCCTTCCGCGATCCCTTCGGCATCCGCCCCATGGTCATCGGCAAGAACGAGACCACGGCCGGTCCCGAATACATGGTCGCCTCGGAAAGCGTTGCCCTCGATACCCTGGGCTTCAAGTACCTGCGCGATGTCGAGCCTGGCGAAGCCATCCTCATCGATGTGCATGGCAACTTCCAGAGCCGCCAGTGCGCCGACAAGACCCTGCACGCACCCTGCATGTTCGAGTATGTCTATCTGGCCCGTCCGGATTCGCTGATGGACGGCATGTCGGTGTACGAGACGCGCGTCAAGATGGGCGAGTTCCTCGCCGACAAGATCCGTCACACCCTGCCGCATCTGCAGATCGATGCGGTGATTCCGATTCCCGATTCCAGCCGTCCCTCGGCCATGGAGCTGGCCGCGCGTCTGGACATTCCCTACCGCGAAGGCTTCGTCAAGAACCGCTACATCGGCCGCACCTTCATCATGCCGGGCCAGGCGACGCGCAAGAAGTCGGTGCGCCAGAAGCTGAATGCCATTGCCCAGGAATTCAAGGGCAAGAACGTGCTGCTGGTGGATGACTCCATCGTGCGCGGCACCACCAGCCGCGAGATCGTGCAGATGGCGCGCGAAGCCGGCGCCCTGAATGTGTACATGGCCTCGGCTGCGCCGCCGGTGCGCTATGCCAATGTGTATGGCATCGACATGCCCTCGCGCGAGGAGCTGATTGCCAGCGGCCGCACCGAGGAGCAGGTCCGCGTCGAGATCGGCGCCGATGCGCTGATCTACCAGGATCTGGACGATCTCAAGAAGGCCCTGCAGTCGCTGAATCCGGCCATCGCCAACTTCGAGACCTCATGCTTCGATGGCAACTACATCACCGGCGACATCACGGCCGAGTACCTGACCGGCATCGAGGATGCGCGCAACAAGCCTGCGCCCAAGTCCAACAATGACGATGACGAAGGCCAGCTTGACCTGAATCTGGTGCAGAACGCCAGCACGATGTAATTTCCGCATCAGGGCGGCCGGCATGAGATGCCGGCCGCCTTTTTCGTTTGTATTACCGGCACATAGCCTGATATCTTTTCGCCATGGACATCAACGAATACGACATCGAATCCCTGGCCGTACGCGCCGGTCAGGAACGCAGCCAGTTCGGCGAGCATGCCGAGGCGCTGTACCTGACTTCCAGCTACGTGTTCAAGAGTGCGGCACAGGCCGCGGCCCGCTTCTCCGGCGAGGAGCCGGGCAACATCTATTCGCGCTTCACCAACCCCACCGTCACCATGATGCAGGAGCGTCTGGCCGCCCTTGAAGGCGCCGAGTCCTGCGTGGCCACGGCCTCGGGCATGGCGGCGATCCTGAGTACCGTCATGGGCCTCATGCAGGCCGGTCAGCACATGGTGTCGTCGCGCAGCATCTTCGGCTCGACCCAGGTGCTGTTCGGGCAGATCCTGACCAAGTTCGGCATCGAGACCACCTACGTCGACGGCGGCGACCTGGCCGCGTGGCAGGCCGCGATGCGGCCGAATACCAAGCTCGTATTCCTGGAAACGCCGTCGAATCCGCTGACCGAGGTTTTCGACATCGCCGCCATCGCGAAGATTGCCCACGCTGCCGGCGCCTTGCTGGTCGTGGACAACTGCTTCTGCTCGCCCGCACTGCAACTGCCGCTCAAGCTCGGTGCCGATCTGGTTATCCACTCGGCGACCAAGTACCTGGACGGGCAGGGGCGTGTGCTCGGCGGCGCGATCTGCGGATCCAAGGCACTGGTCGAGGAGCCGTTCAAGTTCATCCGTTCGGCCGGCCCGTCGATCTCGCCCTTCAATGCCTGGATCATCCTCAAGGGCATGGAGACGCTGTCCATCCGCATGCAGGCACAGTCGGCCAATGCGCTGGAGCTGGCGAAACGTCTGGAGGCTAATCCCAAGATCGCCCGTGTCTTCTATCCCGGTCTGCCCTCGCATCCGCAGCATGCACTGGCGATGCAGCAGCAGAAGACCGGCGGCGCCGTGCTGGCGTTTGAGGTGAAGGGCGGCAAGGATGCCGCCTGGAAGGTGATCGACAACACGAAAATGCTGTCGATCACGGCCAACCTCGGCGACACCAAGACCACCATCACGCATCCCGCCACGACCACGCACGGCCGCATCTCGCCGGAAGCGCGTGCAGCGTCGGGCATCGGCGATGGCCTGCTGCGCATCGCGGTGGGGCTGGAGTCGGTGGACGATATCGAGGCGGATCTTTTGCGCGGCTTGTGATCACCACGGCCTGCCACCAAGAAAAACGCCAGCATTCAGCTGGCGTTTTTGTTTGCGGTGGCTGGAGCGCTCAGGCCGCATCCTTCCTGCTGTGCGGGAAGTGGGCCGCGATATGTTCCTCATTCCGCTGCTCGGCCAGCTCCACCTGCTTCTGCCGCTCGGCATAGGCAGCCTTCTGCTCGGCCGTCGTCTTGTCGTGGCAGTGCGCGCAGCTCACGCCCTTGCGGTACAGCGGTGACTTTCTGTCGTCGGCGTTGAGCGGAAAGCGGCAGGCGCGGCAGAGCTCGTAATCGCCCTGCTTGAGACCATGGCCGACCGAGACGCGTTCGTCGAAGACAAAGCATTCGCCGTCCCAGGCGCTTTGCTCGGGCGGGACTTCCTCCAGGTACTTGAGGATGCCGCCCTGCAGGTGATAGACCTCGTCGAAGCCCTGTTCCTTCATGAACGCGGTCGACTTCTCGCAACGGATGCCGCCGGTGCAGAACATGGCGACGCGCGGCTTGCCTTGCAGGCGCCCGGCCTCGGTCTCGCGTTTTACCCAGGCCGGCAGTTCAGTGAAGCTCCTGATATCCGGATCGACCGCACCCTGGAAGGTGCCGATGGCAACCTCGTAGTCGTTGCGTGTGTCGATGAGCACGACATCGGGCTGGCGGATCAGCGCATTCCAGTCCTGCGGCTTCACATAGGTGCCGACGATATGGCGCGGGTCGATGCCGGGCACACCCATGGTCACGATTTCCTTCTTGAGGCGCACCTTCATGCGGTGGAAGGGCATCTCCGCCGCCCACGACTCCTTGTGCTCAAGTTCGGCGAGGCGGGGATCACTGCGCAGCCAGGTCAGGACGTTGCGAATACCGGTCTCGGTGCCGGAAATCGTGCCATTGATGCCTTCGGCCGCCAGCAGCAGGGTGCCCTTGATGCCGTTTTCCTCGCACACGGCGAGCAGGGGCTCGCGCAGGGCGACGTAATCGGGCAGGGCAACGAACTTGTAGAGGGCGGCGGTGAGGAACATGGTGAGGCAGGGCTGAATCCGGTAAAGACCGGCATTATCCCGCATTGCAGCAATCAGGGGGACGGGCAGGGCGGCGCGTGCTATAATTCGCCCCGCGTTGGTGCATTGCTTCAGTCTTGCCGGCGCGTCGCGACGAGAATTTTCTTTCCGCGCCTTTCCCTTTGGAACCTCACATCTAGACGAGCGCGCGCTCCCCTGACCGCAACGGTCAATTGCACGCAGATGGGTTCCTGGAGCTTCACATGATTTTTTCTGAACTCGGCCTGCGTGCCGAGATTTTGCGTTCCCTTGCCGAGCAGGGTTACGACACGCCTACACCCATCCAGCAACAGGCAATTCCCGAAGTGCTGGCCGGTCATGACCTGATGGCCGCTGCCCAGACCGGCACCGGCAAGACCGCCGGCTTCACCCTGCCCATGCTGCAACTGCTGTCCACCCGCAGCAGCGGCCTTTCCATGACCAAGTTCCAGACGCGTGCGCTGATTCTGACGCCGACCCGCGAGCTCGCGGCCCAGGTGTATGAAAGTGTGCGTACCTACGGCAAGCATTTGAACCTGCGTGCTGCTGCCATCTACGGCGGCGTCAGCATGGTGCCGCAGACCAAGCTGCTGCGTGCTGGCGTCGAGATCATCGTCGCTACGCCGGGCCGTCTGCTCGATCACATTGCCCAGCGCAATGTCGATCTGTCGAATGTCGAAATCGTCGTCCTCGACGAGGCCGATCGCATGCTCGACATGGGTTTCCTGCCGGACATCAAGAAGGTCATGAAGACCCTGCCGGAAAAGCGCCAGACGCTGATGTACTCGGCCACCTTCTCCGACGAGATCCGCCAACTGGCAAAGCAATTCCTCAACGAACCGCGTCAGGTGGCCGTTGCCAGCGCGAATTCGACCGCGGATACCGTGGCTCAGGCTGTCTACACGGTCGATCGCAGCAAGAAGCGCGACCTGCTGGTCAAGCTGATCGAGGACAACCAGTGGCATCAGGTGCTGGTGTTCACGCGCACCAAGCACGGCGCCAACGCGCTGGCCGAGAAGCTGGACAAGGGCGGCATCCGCGCCGCCGCGATCCACGGCAACAAGAGCCAGGGTGCACGCACCAAGGCGCTGGCCGACTTCAAGAGCCTGAAGCTGCACGTCCTCGTGGCGACCGATATTGCCGCGCGCGGCATCGATATCGACCAGTTGCCGCACGTGGTGAACTATGAACTGCCGAATGTGCCGGAAGACTATGTGCATCGCATCGGTCGTACCGGTCGCGCCGGCGCCACCGGCGAAGCCGTGTCGCTGGTGTGCGTGGATGAGTTCAAGCTGCTGCGCGATATTGAACGCCTGCTCAAGCGTCAGCTGGAAAAGCGTGTGGTCGAGGGCTTCGAGCCGGATCCCAACGCCAAGCCGCAGCCGATCGAAAATGGCCGCCGCTCCTTTGGCGGTGGTGACCGCGACTCGCGTCCGCCGCGCCAGGGCCAAGGTCAGGGTGAAGCACGCAAGCCGCAAGGCGATAACCGTTCGCGAGGCGAGGGCCGCAGCAATGCCGCCCGTAACGCTTCGTCGTGGGGCAACAAGCCACAGCCTAACGGTGGTGGAGCACGCCGTAGCGGCCCGCCGCGCCAGGGTGCTGGCGGTGCCGGGCGTAGCGACGGCCAGCGCAGTGACGGTGGTTTCCGCCAGCGCTGATCTGTAGCCAACAAAAAAGCCGACCTGAGGGTCGGCTTTTTTGTTTCTATTGGAGAGTGAGGCGCTACTCGGTCTCAGGCCACCACTGGCCGCGCTGCCAGCCGTCCGGCGAGCAGGCCAGATAATTGCCGCCGTTCGCATGCTCGTGCCAGTCGCCGAGCACATGACGGACGCACTTCTTTCCGTCCACATCGTAGTAATGGCTTGCCAGACGATGGGTGTGGCCGTGGATCATGGTCGAGACAGCGTGACGGCGGAAGGCGTCGATCACGGCGTCCTTGTTCACATCCATGATGGCCATGGATTTCTGCTGCTTCTGCTGCTCGCTTTGCAGGCGCAGCTGTTCGATCTGCGCCTTGCGTTCCGCCAGTGGCCGCGCCAGGAAGGCCTGTTGCCACTGCGGATTGCGCACCATGCGGCGGAAGTCCTGATAGGCGACATCATCGGTACACAGCGTGTCGCCGTGCAGCAGCAGGGTCGGCGTGCCGCCGATGTCGTGCACGATTTCGTCCGGCAGCAGGGTGACACCCGTGGCGGCGCAGAAGGCCTCGCCGAACAGGAAGTCGCGATTGCCCGGCAAGACGTACTTGGGCAGCTCGCAGGCCTTGAGCGCGGCACAGATGCGCGCGTTGAACGGGTCGTCGAGATCGTCATCGCCAGCCCAGTATTCGAAGAGATCGCCGAGCAGGTAGAGTGCATCACTGCCGGGTACGACATCCTTGAGGAAGTCGCAAAAAAGGCCGGTCAGGACCGGCCTTGTGGGACAGAGATGCAGATCGGAGACGAACAGAACCGTCATGATCCGCTTCCCCCGACTCAGACGATCTCGGCGCGCTCGATCACCACATCCTGTACCGGAACGTCGCGGTGGAAGCCGTTGGTGCCGGTCGGAACGCCCTTGATCTTCTCGACCACGTCCATGCCGTCGACGACCTTGCCGAACACGGCATAGCCCCAGCCATCCTGACCGGGGTAGTCGAGGAAGTCATTGTTGCCGACGTTGATGAAGAACTGGGCCGAGGCCGAGTGCGGGTCGGAGGTGCGGGCCATGGCCAGCGTGCCGATGGTGTTCTTGAGGCCGGCAGCGACGCCTTGCTTGGCTTCGTTCTCGATCGGTGCGCGGGTTTCCTTCTGCTGCATGCCGGGCATGAAGCCGCCGCCCTGAACCATGAAGCCGTTGATGACGCGATGGAAAATGGTGCCGTCGTAGTGGCCGGACTGCACGTATTCGATGAAGTTCTGTGCGGTCTTGGGGGTGTTCTCGGTATCGACTTCGATGCTGATGACGCCGAAGTTGGTGTGCAGCTTGATCATGGTGTTCTCCTGATGTGTGTTGTTATTTCTTGTCGGCCGGCTTGGCTTCGGCCTTGACCGTGATGACGCTGGCAGATTCGATGATCACCGGCGTGGCAGGTACGTCATCGTAAGGACCAACGCGGCCGGTCGGCACGCCGCGAATCTTCATCACCACGTCCATGCCCTTGATCACCTTGCCGAACACGGCATAGCCCCAGTTGTCGCGGCTGGGGTAGTCGAGCATGGGGTTGTCCTTGACGTTGATGAAGAACTGCGCGGTTGCCGAATGCGGATCACCCGTGCGCGCCATGGCGATGGTGCCGACGCTGTTTCTCAGGCCGGCCAGGCTGCCTTCCGGCGCCTCGTTCTGGATCGGGGGGCGGGTGACCTTTTCCTTCATGTCGGGCGTGAAGCCGCCGCCCTGGATCATGAAGTTGGCAATCACGCGATGAAAGACGGTGCCGTTGTAGAAGCCGTCCTTGGTATAGCGCAGGAAGTTGTCCACGGTCTTGGGTGCCTTGTCGGCATACAGTTCCAGCGTGAAGCTGCCCATGCTGGTCTTGATCTCGACCTGCGGATTGGCGGCCAATGCGAGCGTGCCGGAAGCCAGCGTCCATAACGCCAGGCATGTCAGTGCGAACTTCTTCATGGGATTCCTCAGGCTGAACCTTCGTAGATGATCTTCCAGCGGCCGTCTTCCTTCTGCCAGTACTGGCGCTTCATCATCGTGTTGTTGAGATTGTTGCTCTTGTAGTCCTGGCGGAAGGTAACCACCACCATGTCTTCCTTGCCCGGATAGCGGAACATGGTCAGCTTGTCTGCCGAGACGGAGATCCAGCTCTTGCCGGCATTCACCGCGCGCTTCTGGGCGGTCCAGGCGGCATAGTCGGTACCGTCGGCGCTGAAGTTGGTCGAGTAGTGCTTGGCGTAGCGGTCGCCGTCGCGACTTTCCCAGTCCAGGCGCCAGCCTTCGAAGGCGCTGAGCATGGCCTTGCGCTCCTGCTGCCAGGCATCCGGCGATACCCATTCGACATTCTGGGCAATGATCACCGGCGTCAGACCCACCTGCAGATAGGGGGCGAGGCGGTCGAGATCCGGGTTGGCGAGCACCACGCAGCCATCGGAGGCCTTGGGCGGGCGCGAATAGGTGTCGGAGGGCGTGCCGTGCAGCCAGATGCCGTGGCCGTTACGGCCCAGACGACGGTCGTAGTCGTTCGGATAGTTGATGGGGAAGGCGCCGCTGCCGTAGAAATCGCCTAGCTTCTCGCGCGGCAGGTTGCCGACCACCTGGTAGACGCCGATGGGGGTCTTCTTGTCGCCCTCGCGCATCTTTTCCACGCCGAACTTGCCCTGCGTGATGTAGTAGTCGTCGATCAGCTTGGGGGTGCCGGTGGCGTTCTCGTACAGGTAGAGGCGCGAGCGCTGCGCATCCACGACCACGGCGAATTTCTGTTCCGGCTGCATCTGCAGCAGGTAGCTGGGCACGCTGTTGGCGGCGGGCTTGCTGCGATAGGCATCGAGTCGTGCCAACGCTTCGGCGCGCAGGTCGGCGAGCTTGTCCTGCGGCGCATTGGCGGCATTGCCGAAGGTGGAAATCGGCTGCGCGCGCGCCAGCAACAGGTCGCCCTTGACCAGCTGGCCGAGGCGGAAGTTGGGATAGCGCGAGGTCAGTGCTTCGGCCTGCTGCAGTGCCAGGTCGAGGCGGTTCTGCTCGATGCGGGCAAAGACTTCGGTCAGTTGCGCTTCGGGGCTGTTGCCCTCGGGCATGACGAGCGGCGACACGGCTTCGCGCGCCTGCGCCTCGGCTGGTTGCGGCAGGCGCTTGCCGAGCACCTCGCTACCCAGCAGATAGCTTGCGCAAACGGCGGCGATGCCGGCCGGGATGGCCAGCTTGCGCATGACCGATCTGTTTTTCCTGACTGCCTGCTTAACCACCCACACGCTCCTGCACGATCAGCCACTTGCCGTCACGCTTAACCAGAACCAGCGTCTTGGTCGTGGACGAACTCAGCGTGGCCGACTTGTAGTGCTGACGGAATTTTGCCGTCACCTGATCGGCTGCATCCACACTGACCTTGATGTTATCGACATCGACGCTGATCTTGCCGGGCTTGTTGATGCGCTGATTGCGCTCCGTCTCCCAGCTGGCACGGCTGGCACCGCCCGG
>JAIEOJ010000136.1 GCA_019750575.1 Rhodocyclaceae bacterium
ACATCGCGGCCCTTGACCATGTAGACCACGTATTCGGCGATGTTCTTGGAGTGGTCACCGATGCGCTCGATGGCCTTGGCGATGAAGACCATATCCAGCGAGCGCGAGATGGTGCGCGGATCTTCCATCATGTAGGTGATCAACTGGCGCATGGCCGACTTGAATTCGACGTCGACCTCCTGATCGGTGCGCACAACCTGTCCGGCCGCGATGACGTCGAGGCGGGCGAAGGCGTCGAGGGCCTGACGCAGCATGCTGACCACGATGGTGGACACATGGCGGAAGTCGATCGCGGGGGCAGAATGAAAGTCAGAGCCGTGAATCTGCTTGGCCATCTTGGCGATCTTCTTGGCTTCGTCGCCGATGCGCTCGAGGTCGGTGATGGTCTTGATCACGGTCATGACCATGCGCAGGTCGCTGGCCGTGGGCTGGCGGCGGGCGATGATCTGGGTGCAGGCTTCGTCCAGCTCGACTTCGTGGCGATTGACGCGTTCGTCGGTGGCGATGGCCTGGTCGATCAGCAGCATGTCGCCGCTGGACAGGCCGTCCATGGCCATGACGATCAATTGCTCGACCAGCCCACCCATCTGCAATACGCGATTGCGGATGTTTTCGAGGTCGGCGTCGAACTGCTTGGCAATGTGGTCGTTCATGGGGGGGCTCATGGCAGGTTTCCTGGAACAGGGAATGTTACCGTTTGATTGTGACGGATTTGTTGCAGCCTGGGTAGGGCCCCGCGTCAGCGCTGCAGCGATTTGACACCGTCCGGCGTACCCAGCAGCAGGATATCGGCCCCGCGCCGTGCAAACAGGCCGTTGGTGACCACACCGGTGATCTGGTTGAGCTGACTCTCCAGACCCACCGGATCGTCGATGCGCAAGCCGTGTACATCGAGAATGAGATTGCCGTTGTCGGTCGTGAAGCCGGCACGCAGCCTGACCTCGCCACCCAGCTTTGCCAGTTCTCTCGCAACTTGAGCCTGCGCCATGGGAATGACTTCCACCGGCAGTGGGAAGGTGCCCAGCGTATTAACCAGTTTGCTGGCATCGCAGATGCACACGAAGGTGTCGGCAACAGCAGCGACGATCTTCTCGCGCGTCAACGCCCCGCCGCCGCCCTTGATCATGGCGAAGCGGCCATCGATTTCGTCGGCGCCATCCACATAGATCGGCATGGAGACCACTGTGTTGAGATCCAGCACCTTGAAACCGTGTTGTTCCAGTCGCAGCCGGGTGGCCTCGGAACTGGCGACGGTGGCGCCGATGCGATCCTTGATGGCGGCGAGCGCATCGATGAAGAAATTCGCCGTCGAGCCGGTGCCGACGCCGATGGTGGCGCCTGCCGGTGCGTGGGCGGCAACGTAATCGGCGGCGGCCTGGGCGACGGCCTGCTTGAGTTGGTCTTGGGTCATGGTTCGGGTGTCGATTCGGGAGTGGGCTCGGCCTCGCGGAAGCGTACGCGCTCCCAGTCATTGCCGTGGTCGATTTTTTCGGTGAGGATGATGTTGCGGCGCTTGCCATCGACCAGCAGGTTCACGGACAGCTCGGCAACGAAGAGGCCGGGCAGCAGCAGCAGGGTATCGCCTTCGGCTTCGATCAGCACGGCATCGACGTAGCCATTGCCGGCCTCGCTGGCCTGGCTCCAGACCGTCAGTTCGACGTTGTTGGGACGGACCTGGGCCGAGAGTGAGGGGTAGGGCAGCGTTTCTATGCCGATGCTGACGCGCTTCTGTGCGTCGCGACCGATGCGACGCAGGATGCCGATGCGCCAGTCGATATGGCCGTCGATGCGAAAGCCGATCAGTTCGCCGATGCGATTGCGGCTGCGCAGGCCGGGCATGACCGCACCTATGCCGGTGGCACTGCTGTCCACCCTGAGCCATTCGTCCATCATCTGCTTGTCGCCCGAGGTTTCCAGCTTGATCAGGGTTTCCATCGGGTCGACCGTCTGGTCGTCGAAAATATTCTCACGCTGCCTGCCGGCCTCGCCGAAGCGCAGCTCGTTGAAGAGACTCTGCATCTCGCTGCCGCGATAGTTGAGCGACTTGCCGCGCTTGGCAAAGGCGGAGCAGGCGATCATGCGGCGCGCCAGCGAGAAACCATGTACCACGCGCATGGGTGCACTGTCGCTCTGGCGCGGGCTGCTGCGTTCCGGCGGCTGGTCGGTCCAGTGGCGCATCAGGGTCTGCATCAGCTTGTCGATGGCCGCCTTTTGCGGCATCAGGGGTTGCAGCCATTCCGGGACGGTCTGGCTGCGCAGATTGTGCGCAAGCAGAAGCAGCGGTGCGCGCAGTCGCTGGGTCGAGCAATAGCGCATGGCCGGGCTGTGGATCACGCTGCTGGTGTAGCGCGTCGGATTGCCCGGGTTGTGCAGGCTGATGAAGTGCGTCGTCCCGGCATGCGGCGCTTCGGAGAACTCGAAGGTGTTGGCATTCTGCTGCAGCCAGCGATGCAGCACTTCAAGCTGGATCGGCAGCAGGTTGGAGACGGGCGCAATTTCCAGGTACAGGCCGGTCAGATAGGCATGGATGGTGCTGTGCACCAGCGGGCTGTCCGCATAGACCTGCTGCACCAGGGAGATCACATTGTGTTGACTGGCGAGGCCGACCAGCTTGTGCGCCGCCAGCCACCATTCCAGATCCGGCGGACGGTAGCGCAGGTGATGGAGTTTCTTGCGTTCGACCCAGGCTTGCATGGCGCGTGTCGAGCACAGCGCCAGTTGCATCTTGGCGCGGCTCAGGTCTTCCTTGCCGGACAGGGCGACTTCGAGGCAATGCTGGTAGGCCTCGGTTAGTAGCAGGCAATGGCGATCAAGCGCCGCCCAGGCCACTTCCGATGCATGCCAGCGCGTACCCGGCAACAGGTAGGCAAGCAGAAGTTCGTTGTAGGCGGGTCGCGCGAAGGTATCGATGTGCAGGACGGCCTGACGCAGGGCCGCTGGCGCAAGCTCGCTGTCATAGCGATCCACGTCCTCGATCAGCGCGGCCACATCCAGCAGTACGCGCGAGGGATCGGTGAGCGGAATTTCACTCAGCGTATGGTCGAGATTGGGGATCGAACCCAGCGGGTGGTTCGACTTCTCTCCCTGCAGCAGGCTGGCGAGCTTGTTGAGCATGCTTGTATTATCGCGCAGAAAGCTTGTGGTTCATATGGAACGGGCCGGCAGATGCCGGCCCGTGAGAGGCAAAAAACTCGCCTATTTCTTCCTTTGCGGCGGCAGGTCGGTACAGGAACCGTGCGCCACTTCCGCTGCCAGACCGATGGTTTCGCCCAGCGTCGGGTGCGGGTGGATGGTCTTGCCGATATCGATGGCGTCCGCGCCCATCTCGATGGCGAGACAGATTTCGCCGATCATGTCGCCGGCCGAGGGGCCGACGATGCTGCCGCCAATGATGCGGTGCGTTTCGGCATCGAACACCAGCTTGGTGAAGCCGTACTCGGCACCGTTGGCGATGGCGCGACCGGAAGCGGCCCACGGGAACTTGGCGGTCTCGATCTTGCGGCCGGCCTTCTTGGCTTCGTCCTCACCGACGCCGACCCAGGCCACTTCAGGGTGGGTATAGGCGACGCTGGGGATCACGGAAGCATCGAAGTGCGACTTCTGGCCGGCGGCGGCTTCTGCGGCAACGTGACCTTCATGCACGGCTTTGTGGGCGAGCATGGGCTGGCCGACGATATCGCCGATGGCGAAAATGTTGGGCACATTGGTGCGCATCTGCGAGTCGACGTTGATAAAGCCACGATCGGTGACGACCACGCCGGCCTTACCCGCATTGATCTTATTGCCGTTAGGCGTACGGCCGGCAGCCTGCAGCACCAGGTCGTAGCGCTGCGCGTCGGCCGGCGCTTTTTCACCTTCGAACTTGACCCATATGCCGTCCTTCTTGGCTTCGGCCGAAACCGTCCTGGTCTTCAGCATGATGTTGTCGAAGCGGTGGGCGTTCTGCTTTTCCCAGGCCTTGACCAAGTCGCGGTCGGGACCCTGCATCAGGCCCTCCATCATTTCGACCACATCGACGCGCGCGCCGAGGGTGGAGTACACGGTGGCCATTTCCAGGCCGATGATGCCGCCGCCGACGACCAGCATCTTCTTGGGAATCTGGCGCAGCTCCAGCGCGCCGGTCGAATCGACCACGCGCGGATCGTTGAGCTCGAGGAAGGGCAGGTGCATGGCCTGGCTGCCGGCGGCGATGATGCATTGCTGGAAGCGCACCACCTTCTTCTCGCCGCTCTTGTCCTGGGCGTCGCCGGTGGTGACTTCAACTTCGATATGGTTGGCGTCGAGGAACTGGCCGACGCCGCGTATGACTTCGACCTTGCGCGCCTTGGCCATGCCATTGAGGCCGGTGGTCAGCTTGCCGACGACCTTTTCCTTGTGCGTGCGCAGGGCATCGAGGTCCAGCTTCGGCGCGGCGAAGGTGATGCCGGCAGCCTTGAGGTGTTCGGCTTCGTCGACGACGGCCGCGACGTGCAGCAGCGCCTTGGAAGGAATGCAGCCGACATTCAGGCAGACGCCGCCGAGGGTGGCGTAACGCTCGACGATGGCGGTCTTCATGCCCAGGTCGGCAGCGCGGAAGGCAGCGGAGTAGCCGCCGGGGCCGGCGCCGAGGACCAGCATGTCGGTTTCGATGTCGACCTTCCCGCTGTAGCTGCCGGCAGGTGCGGCGGCGGTGACATTGGCCGGGGCGGGTGCGGGTGCTGCAGGAGCTGGCGCTGCTGCAGGCGCGGGAGCCGGCTTGGCTGCTGCGGCCGGTGCTTCGGCTGCGGATGCTGCCGAACCCGCGGCTTCGATCAGCAGCAGCACACTGCCTTCGCCGACCGCATCACCCAGCTTTACCTTGATTTCCTTGACCACGCCGGCGGCCGGCGAGGGCACATCCATGGTGGCCTTGTCGGATTCGAGGGTGACGAGTGCGTCTTCCGGCTTGATGGTGTCGCCGACCTTGACCAGAATCTCAATAACCGGGACGTCCTTGAAGTCGCCGATATCGGGGACTTTGACTTCAGTGAGGGCCATATCAGTCCTTCTTTAGCGTAACGGAGTGCAGCACGATGGGCGCCCCCGATGAGGTGTCGAATTCAATGCCGGCCTTGACGCCGATTTCGGCAATCTGGGCGGCAGTCATGTCAGTGTCGTAGGCGGCGTACATGGCGCCGAGCGCAAAGTTGCGACCCGAACCCACGCCCCAGAAGCGGTCAAACTCGAACACTTCGCGGTAGGAATACACGCCGTAGATGCCGGACGGGTTCGCAATCAGCGCCGTGATCTGCGAGGACTCGTAGGGGTCGTCGTCCTCTTCCTTGGGGTTGAGGTAGGCGTGTTCCTTGAGCAGCGGATGCAGGCGCCGGAAGGTCTCGTAGACTTCCATGCGCGTGCCGAACTTCGCGTCGCCGAGCAGGGTCAGCACATTGCTGAACACCAGATGGTGCGCCGAGCTGCCGCAGATGCCGATCCACGAGTCGCCCACGGTGAGGATCTTGTCGTGCTCGCCCTTGTAGCTGCGGTTGAGGCGCGTGTCGCCGAAGGTCGTGAGACCGTCGGCGGCAATCGCCACCTCACCGTTCTTGCGGACGACGGTTATCGTTGTCATGTCTTAGAGCAGCGAACGACGCAGGTCGCACAGCACCTTGCCGATGTAATCGACAAAGCGCGTGCCTTCCGCGCCGTCGATGACGCGATGGTCATACGACAGCGACAGCGGCAGCACCTGGCGCGGCACGAACTTCTCGCCGTCCCACAGCGGCTTGGTCTGCAGCTTGGAGAGGCCGAGGATGGCGACTTCAGGCGCATTGATCAGCGGCGTGAAGTAGGTGCCGCCGATGCCACCGAGGCTGGAGATGGAGAAGGTGCCGCCCTGCATGTCGCCCGGCATCAGCTTGCCGTCGCGCGCATTCTTCGACAGCACGGCCATTTCCTGGGCGATCTCGGTGACGCTCTTCTGGTCGGCGTTCTTGATCACGGGCACGACCAGACCGTTCGGCGTGTCAGCCGCAAAACCGATGTGGTAGTACTTCTTGAAGACGAGGTTGTCGCCGTCGAGCGAGGTGTTGAACTGCGGATACTTCTTCAGCGCAGCGACGCAGGCCTTGATGACGAAAGCCAGCATGGTGTAGCGCACGCCCAGCTTTTCGGTTTCCTTGTCCTTGTTCATGGCGACGCGGAAGGCTTCCAGATCGGTGACATCGGTTTCGTCGTACTGCGTCACGTGCGGGATCATCACCCAGTTGCGATGCAGGTTGGCGCCCGAGATCTTCTTGATGCGCGACAGCGGCTGAACGTCCACATCACCGAACTTGGCGAAGTCGACCTTGGGCCAGGGCAGCAGGTTGAGCTCGCCACCGCCGGCAGCGGCCGGTGCCGCAGGCGCAGCGGCATTGGCGATGGTGCCGGTCAGCACGCCCTTGATCCAGGCCTGAACGTCTTCCTTGGTGATACGATTCTTGGGGCCGGTGCCGGGAATCCGGTTGATGTCGGCACCGAGCTCGCGCGCGAACTGGCGTACGGAGGGGCTGGCATGGGCCTGACCACCGTTGCTGTTGGCCAGCTCTGCCGGCGTCGGCATGTGCACATGCGGCGGTGCCGTCGTCGGCTCCTCGTCGGTGGGGCGGGTGATATCGCTACTGACCGGGCGTGCAGCAGGCTGCTGCACCGGGGCCGGTGCGGGTGCCGCGGCCGGTGCCGTGCCACTCTTTGAAACGACGGGGGGCGGCGTCAGCAGGCTGGCCACACTGACTGCCGGGGCGGCCACCTTGGCGGGTGCTGCTGGTGCCGCCGGTGCGGGCGCGGCCACAGGCGCTGCTGCAGGCTCGGCGGCAGCAGCTTCGAGCAGGAGCACGAGACTGCCTTCGCTCAGCGTGTCGCCGAGCTTGACCTTGACCTCCTTGACCACGCCGCTGGCGGGCGAGGGCACATCCATCGTGGCCTTGTCCGACTCCAGGGTGACGAGGGCGTCTTCGGCCTTGACCGTGTCGCCAACCTTGACCAGCACTTCGATGACCGGCACATCCTTGAAATCGCCAATGTCCGGAACCTTGACTTCGATAATGCTCATTTCTTTATCTCCATCGCTACGAAGAAACTCCGCAACAGGGAAAAACTTGGGAAGCATCGGGCAAAGCCGGATGCTGAACCATCGTTACCCCCTCCCTTCGGGGAGGGGGCCAGGGGGTGGGCTGTTACCTCGGCATAGCCGAATCACACTTTAGTGGGGTTCGGCTTGTTCGGATCGAGGTTGTATTTCTTGATCGCCTCAGCCACCTTCTTGATGTCCACCGCGCCCTCGTCGGCCAGCGCGCGCAGGGCGGCCAGCGTGACCCAGTAGCGGTCGACTTCGAAGAAGTGGCGCAGCTGCTCGCGGGTGTCGGAGCGGCCGAAGCCGTCGGTGCCCAGCGTGACGTACTTGCCGCGCACCCAGGGACGGATCTGCTCGGAGTACAGGCGCACATAGTCGGTGGCCGCAATGACCGGGCCGCGGGTGTCCTTGAGGCAGTTCTCGACGTGCGTGGTGCGCTTGGTCTTTTCGGTCGGGTGCAGCAGGTTCCAGCGCTCCACGTCCTGACCGTCGCGGGCCAGCTCGTTGAAACTCGAACAGCCCCACAGGTCGGACTCGACACCCCAGTCATTGCGCAGCAGTTCGGCGGCGGCGATGACTTCGCGGAAGATGGTGCCGGAGCCGAGCAGCTGGACGCGCGGGCCGTTGGACGCGGTACCCTTCTTGAACTTATACATGCCCTTGAGAATGTTCTCGGCGGCACCCTCCGGCATCTCGGGATGTTCGTAGTTCTCGTTCATCACCGTGATGTAGTAGAAGACGTCTTCCTGTTCGGCGACCATGCGGCGCAGGCCATCCTGCACCACGACGGCGACTTCGTAGGCGAAGGTCGGGTCATAGGAGATGCAGTTCGGCACGGCGCCGGCCAGCACCAGACTGTGGCCGTCCTCGTGCTGCAGGCCTTCGCCGTTGAGCGTGGTGCGACCGGCGGTACCGCCGATCAGGAAACCGCGCGAACGCTGGTCGGCTGCTGCCCAGACGATGTCCATGGTGCGCTGCAGGCCGAACATCGAGTAGAAGATGTAGAAGGGAATCGTCTGCACGCCGTGCACCGAGTACGAGGTGGCGGATGCGATCCAGTCGGCCATGGCGCCGGCTTCGTTGATGCCTTCCTGCAGCACCTGACCGTCCTGCGATTCCTTGTAGAACATCATCTGGTCATGGTCTTGCGGCGTGTAGTTCTGGCCGAGCTGGTTCCAGATACCGAGCTGGCGGAACATGCCTTCCATGCCGAAGGTGCGGGACTCGTCCGGCACGATGGGCACAACGCGGCGTCCGAGCACCTTGTCGCGGATGATGGTGTTGAGGATGCGCACGAAGGCCATGGTGGTCGAGATCTCGCGACCTTCACCGGTGGCCTTGAGCTGGGCTTCGAAGGTGTTGAGCGGCGGTACCGGCAGGGCTTCGACCTTGGTCCGGCGCACCGGCAGGCGGCCGCCGAGCTTTTCGCGGCAGGCGCGCATGTAGGCGAGCTCGGGCGAGCCTTCCTCGAACTTGAGGTAGGGGATGTCGTCGCCATCCAGTTGCTCGTCGGTGATCGGCAGCTTGAAGCGGTCACGGAAGGCCTTGACCGAGACGGTGCCCATCTTCTTCTGCTGGTGCGAGATATTCATCGCTTCGCCGGCTTCGCCCATGCCGTAGCCCTTGACGGTCTTGGCCAGGATCACGGTCGGCTTGCCATTGCTGTTGTACGTGGCTTCGTGATACGCCGCATACACCTTGTGCGGGTCGTGGCCGCCGCGGTTGAGGCGCCAGATGTCCTCGTCGGACCAGTTGGCAACCATCTTGGCCAGCTCCGGATACTTGCCGAAGAAGTGCTCGCGGACGTAAGCGCCATCCTTGGCCTTGAAGGTCTGGTAGTCGCCATCCACGCATTCCATCATGCGCTTCCTGAGCAGGCCGGTGGTATCGGCGGCCAGCAGCGGATCCCAGTAGGAGCCCCACACCAGCTTGATCACGTTCCAGCCGGCGCCGCGGAATTCGGCTTCGAGTTCCTGAATGATCTTGCCGTTGCCACGGACCGGGCCGTCGAGACGCTGCAGGTTGCAGTTGATGACGAAGACCAGGTTGTCGAGATTTTCGCGGCCGGCCATGCCGATGGCGCCGAGCGATTCGACCTCGTCGCACTCGCCGTCGCCGAGGAAGGCCCAGACCTTGCGGCCTTCGGTCTTGGCGTGACCGCGGTCTTCCAGATACTTCATGAAGCGGGCCTGATAGATGGCCTGCAGCGGCGCCAGACCCATGGATACGGTCGGGAACTGCCAGAAGTCAGGCATCAGCCAGGGGTGCGGATAGGAAGGCAGACCCTTGCCGTCGACTTCGCGACGGAAGTTGTCCATCTGTTCCTCGGTCAGCTCGCCCATCAGGAAGGCGCGGGCATAGGTGCCGGGGGCCGAGTGGCCCTGGATGTAGACGAGGTCGCCGGTGCCGTCGGCACCGCCGCGCCAGAAATGATTGAAGCCGACGTCGTAGAGCGTGGCAGCGGAAGCGAAGCTGGCAATGTGGCCGCCCAGACCGGAGTTGTCACGGTTGGCGCGCAGCACCATGGCCATCGCGTTCCAGCGGATGTAGGCGCGGATGCGGTTCTCGATCGCGTAGTCGCCGGGCGCGGCAACCTGCTTGTCGACGGAGATGGTGTTGAGGTAATCGGTATTGAGTGCGAACGGCATGTTCACACCGGTGTTGCGGCTATGCTCGATCAGGCGTTCGAGCAGATAGTGGGCGCGTTCTGGACCCACTTCGGCGATGACGCCTTCCAGCGCTTCGAGCCATTCATGGGTTTCCTGGGGATCAACATCCTCGCCAAGCGCGGACGTGCTGATTTTCGGCATGGAAGACATCCTGTCTCCTCCTCCTTGTGAGAGTGGTGTGTGCCCACGGGTAGGTGAGCTTTTTTTGGCACGACAACGCCCGACATGGCGGGTAGGCCAGGTCGGGTGGCGGCAATGCCCCTCGTTTTCCCGAAGCTTATCCGAACTGATGCGCCCGGAGTGCTTTCTTGTTTCGCATTATAAAAAACGAATCCGCAATGCGCAACGCCTTAATTGCAACAGTGGCTTAGCCTCATTTGGGCGGTGAAATTGGCTGGACGGGAGCGGGGGCTTTGTCAGATAATCGCGTTTTACCTGCGGCGGGATGGCTTTTCCTCCGCGGGTTTTGCTTTTTTGGTGGCTACAGACGATTGGCGCCATGGCCATGCAAGGCGGGTGTGTCGCCTGTGGCAAGCCGGTGGACAGGTCGGCCGGATTTTGAATTAGGTTCTCTGGACATATGACTGCTCGCATCATCGATGGCAATGCCCTGGCCGCCAGCGTGCGCGGCGAACTCGCCGAACGCGTGGCCAATCTCAAGGCCCGGGGCGTGACGCCCGGACTGGTCGTGATCGTGGTTGGCGACAATCCGGCCTCGGCCGTCTATGTGCGCAACAAGGTCGCGGCCTGCGAAAAGGCCGGCATGTATTCGCTGAAGCTCGAATTTCCAGGCGACACGCCCCAGTCCGTGGTCATGGACAAGCTGGCCGAACTGAATCGTGATCCGAAGATTCACGGCATCCTGGTGCAACTGCCGCTGCCGCCACATTTCGACGAGGACCTGGTGCTTGAGACCATCAGCGCCGACAAGGACGTCGACGGTTTCCACGCCGAGAATGTCGGTGCGCTCATGCAGGGTCAGCCGCGCTTCATTCCCTGTACGCCCTACGGCGTGATGAAGATGCTCGAATCCGCCAATGTGCCGCTCAAGGGCGCCGAGGCCGTCATCGTCGGGCGCAGCAATATCGTCGGCAAGCCCATGGCCATGCTGCTGATGGCCGCAGGCTGTACCGTTACCGTGTGCCACTCGCAGACGCGCGATCTGGCTTTCCACACCAAGCGCGCTGATATTCTGGTGGCTGCGGTTGGCCGTCCGAAGATGATTACCGGCGACATGATCAAGCCGGGAGCTGTTGTCATTGATGTGGGCATCAACCGCACCGAGGACGGCAAGCTCTGCGGCGACGTCGATTTCGATTCCGCCAGGGAAGTTGCCGGCGCCATCAGCCCGGTGCCGGGCGGCGTCGGTCCCATGACCATCACCATGCTGCTCGCCAATACCCTGGAAGCGGCCGAACGTGCAGCAGAGGAATAAGCGATGAACAGCAGCACACCCGCCATCGGTATTGTCATGGGCTCGGATTCGGACTGGCCTGTCATGCAGGCTGCTGCCCGAATCCTGCGCGACTTCGGCATTCCGTTCGAGGCCCGCGTCGTTTCGGCCCACCGCACGCCGGACCTGCTGTATGAATATGCCGAAGCTGCGCAAGGTCGCGGACTCAAGGCCATCATCGCCGGCGCCGGCGGCGCCGCGCATCTGCCGGGCATGCTGGCGGCCAAGACCATTGTGCCGATACTTGGCGTACCGGTGCCGTCCAAGCATCTGTCGGGGCAGGACTCGCTCTACTCCATCGTGCAGATGCCCAAGGGCATTCCCGTCGCCACCTTCGCCATCGGCGAGGCCGGCGCCGCCAATGCCGGTCTGTTTGCCGCCGCCATGCTGGCGACCTCGGATGCCGGACTGGCCGAAAAACTGGCCGCCTTCCGTGCCCAGCAGCGCGACAAGGTACTCGGCATGACCCTCAAGCTTGATGAAGCCTGATCAAAAATGAGTCACAAGAACCACGCCCCCATCCTGCCACCCGCCACGCTGGGCATGCTCGGCGGCGGCCAGCTCGGCCGCTTCTTCGTCGTTGCCGCCCACGAGATGGGCTACAAGGTGGCAGTGCTCGATCCGGACCTCAACAGCCCGGCCGGCGCGATTGCCGACCAGCATATCGTCGCCGCCTACGATGACCGGAATGCGCTCGATGTGCTGTCGCAAAGCTGCGCCGCCGTCACCACCGAGTTCGAGAATGTGCCCGCCGAGACGCTGGCCTATCTCGCCAAGTTCGTGCCGGTACGCCCGGATGCGAGCTGCGTGTCGATCGCGCAGAACCGCATTGCCGAAAAGACCTTCCTGCGCGACAACCATATTCCGCATGCGCCTTTTGCCGAGATTCGCAGCGAAGCGGACATCGACCAGGCCGCCGCTGAACTTTTCCCCGGCATCCTCAAGGTGGTGCGCTTCGGTTACGACGGCAAGGGTCAGGCCCGCGTCAAGACGGCCGAAGAAGCGCGCGCCGCCTTCAAGGCGTTCAAGGGCGAGACCTGCGTGCTGGAAAAGATGCTGGCGCTCGACTACGAGATTTCCGTCGTCCTCGCGCGCGGCGCCGATGGCCGGGTGGCCTGCTTCCCGCCGGCCGAGAACCTGCATACCAATGGCATCCTCGACGTGTCGGCGGTGCCTGCCACCGGCTCCGAGGCGCTGATCGGCCAGGCTGAAATCCTTGCCGCCCAGATTGCCGAGAAGATGCATTACGTCGGCGTGCTCGGCGTCGAATTCTTTGTCGTCCATGGCGAACTGTTCGCCAATGAAATGGCGCCGCGTCCGCACAACAGCGGCCACTACACCATCGATGCGTGCATCACCAATCAGTTCGAACAGCAGGTGCGCGCGCTGTGCGGCCTGCCGCTCGGCGATGCGCGTGCGCACAGCGCCGCAGTCATGGTCAACCTGCTCGGCGACCTCTGGTACCAGCAGGACAAGCACCACTCGAACGAGCCGGAATGGAACGAACTGTTTGACGTGCCCAATCTCAAGCTGCACCTGTACGGCAAGCAGCAGGCGCGCGCCGGCCGCAAGATGGGGCACTTCACGGTCATCGGCAGCAATCCGGCCGAGGTGCGCGCCGCAGCGCTGTCCGCGCGCAAGGCCATCGGCATCGCGGACGAATAGTTCCGCCGCGCTGATCGCATTCCTCTGCTTCGCACCATGTCCGAGATCCAGCAAGCTGCCGAACTTCTCGCTGCCGGCGAGCTGGTCGCCATGCCGACCGAGACCGTGTATGGCCTCGCCGCGGATGCACGCAATCCGGCCGCTGTCGCGAAAATCTTCGCCGCCAAGGGACGTCCCGCCGATCATCCCCTGATCGTGCATATCGGCGCCATTGGCCAGCTTGAACAATGGGCGCGCGATATCCCGCCGGCGGCGCATCTGCTGGCCGCGCAATACTGGCCCGGCCCGCTGACCCTGATCCTCAAGCGCCAGCCGGATGTGCCCGATGCCGTCACCGGCGGCCAGGATACGGTCGGTATCCGCATGCCCAACCATCCGCTTGCGCTGGAACTGCTCAAGGCCTTTGCCGTGATCGGCAGCGGTGCCGTGGCCGCGCCCTCGGCCAACAAGTTCGGCCGCATCAGCCCGACCCGGGCTGCGCATGTGCAGCACGACCTCGGCGATGCAGTCGCCATGATCCTCGACGGCGGCGAATCCGCAGTCGGCATCGAATCCACCATCGTCGATTTGACCCGCGGCACGCCCGTTGTACTGCGTCCCGGCGCCATCACTGCCGAAGAGATCGCCGCCACCCTGCACGAAAAAGCCGGCCCGGATGCCTCCGCTGCATCCCACCCGGCGCCGCGTGTCTCCGGGGCGCTGGCCGCGCACTATGCGCCGCGCACGCCGCTGCAACTGATTGCCAGCGACGATCTGCTCACCCAGGTTGACGCCTGCGTCGCGCAGGGACAGACCATCGCCGTGCTTGCCTTCAGCGTGTCGCCGCTACGCCACCCGGCCGTACTCTGGTTCGCCGCTGCGCACAGCGCGCCGCACTATGCGCACGATCTCTACGCCAATCTGCGCCTGCTGGATGCCGCCAGGGTCGATCTCATTCTGGTCGAAACCCCGCCGGCAACGCCGGACTGGCGTGCCGTGGCCGATCGCCTCGGCCGCGCGGCCACGGGCTCCGGTGCTGATGAGGACAGGGAAGCCACCTGAACGGGATCAAGTCGCTCCAAAACGCCTTTGATATACTTTCCGCATCGGGGAAGTAGCTCAGCTGGGAGAGCGTCGCGTTCGCAATGCGAAGGTCGGGAGTTCGATCCTCCTCTTCTCCACCA
>JAIEOJ010000241.1 GCA_019750575.1 Rhodocyclaceae bacterium
TCCTCCCAGGCCGCATTGGCGCGATCCACGCCGGCTGCGCGGGCGCCGCCGTCGAAGATCGGCAGCGTCAGCATGCCGCCGATCAGGGGGCCGAAGACGAAGGTCTGGCTGGCGGTCTTGAACAGATTGTCGAGATCGTTTGATTCGTAGCCCAGCGCGCCGGTGAGCGCAAGCCGCGGAAAATAGGCCGACTTCGCCGCGCCGATGCGTTCGTTGGCGGCCATCATGGCGCGCTCGGCTGCTGCGACGTCCGGACGGCGTTCCAGCAGCTCGGACGGCAGACCGGCCGGAACGGAAACGGCAAGACGCGTCAGCGGCTGTTGCGGGAAGCTGAACTCGGCCGGCGCCTTGCCCAGCAGGATCGCCAGCGCATGCTCGGCGACCGCGCGCTGGCGTGTAATGCCCAGCGACTGCGACTGCGCGGCGGCGAGTTCGGTGCGGGCGCGCGCCAGATCGAGTTCGCTCACATCGCCAGCGTCGTAGCGGCGCTGGAACAGATCCATGCTTTCCTGGCGCAGCTTCACCGTACCGGCGTACAGGGCCTGGGCCGCATCGAGTTCGCGGATCATGAAATAGGCCTGCGCCACGTCCGACTGCAGGGCGAGCAGGGTGGACTGGAACAGCGCCGCATTCCTTTCGGCGTCGAAGCGCGCTGCATTGGCGACGGTGCTGACGCGACCGAACAGGTCGACCTCATAGGAGATCGTGGCCTGACCGCGCCAGAAGGTGACCGGATCCGTGTCGGCATCCGGCGGCAGGCCCCGCGAGGCCGGCGACGGCAGTTGCCGCGTCGGGCCGAAGCCCACGCCGACCTGCGGGAAGAGACCGGCCCGCGCGCCCTTTTCCAGCGCCCGTGCCTGACCGAGGCGCGCCGCGGCGGCCTTGAGATCCTGATTGGCCTGGAGTGCTTCAAGTTCGAGCTTGTTCAGCGTCTCGTCGTTGAAGATCTTCCACCATTCACCGCGGGCGATTTCTTCCGCCGGCTGCGCCTGCTTCCACTTCGCTTCCATCTCGGCGCTCAGCTGCGGCGCTTCCTTGAAGGCGACGGGGGTGGCGACCTCGGGGCGCTGATAGGTCGGGGCGACCGAGCAGCCGGCGAGCACCAGCAGCGCCGCCAGCAGGCCGATGGCCGGATTCATTTTTCCAGTTCTCATGTTCTTACTCCAGGCCGGCCTGGTGGGCCGGAACATTGTGCGTCGTCAGCGGCGCGTCGTGATGGGCGGCCGAGTGCAGCTTGTGCTTGCCGCCGAGTTTGCGCAGCAGCACATAGAACACCGGCGTCAGGAAGAGGCCGAAGAAGGTCACGCCTATCATCCCGAAGAACACCGCGATGCCCATGGCCTGACGCATTTCCGAACCGGCGCCGGACGACAGCACCAGCGGCACCACGCCCATGATGAAAGCGATGGAGGTCATCAGGATCGGGCGCAGACGCAGACGGCTGGCGTCAATGGCGGCCTGCAGCGGCGTGGCACCTTGAATCTCCAGCTCGCGGGCGAACTCCACGATCAGGATGGCGTTCTTGCACGCCAGCCCCACCAAGACCATTAATCCGATCTGCGTAAAGATATTGTTGTCGCCGCCGGTGAGGAAGACACCGGCGAGTGCGGCCAGGATGCTCATCGGCACGATCAGGATCACGGCCAGCGGCAGGGTCAGGCTTTCGTACTGCGCAGCCAGCACCAGGAACACCAGCAGCACGCTGATCGGGAAGACCCAGATGCCGGCGTTGCCTGCGAGGATCTTCTGATAGGTCAGGTCGGTCCACTCGAACTTCACGCCCGGCGGCAGCACTTCGTCGGCGATGCGCTCGGCGGCGGCTTCGGCTTGTGCCGAGGAGTAGCCGGGCGCGGGGCCGCCGTTGATGTCAGCCGCCGTGTAGCCGTTGTAGCGCACCACCATTTCCGGGCCGAAGGTCTGCGTGACCTTGACCAGGGAAGACAGCGGCACCATGTCGCCGTGGCTGTTGCGCGTCTTCAGCTCGCCGATGTCCTCGGCGTGGGCGCGGAAGGGCGCGTCAGCCTGGGCGCGCACCTGGTAGACGCGGCCGAAGCGGTTGAAGTCGTTGATGTAGAGCGAACCCAGATAGATCTGCATGGTGTCGAACACGTCGGTGATCGCCACGCCCTGCTGCTTGGCCTTGACGCGGTCGAGATCGACATCGAGCTGCGGCACGTTGATTTCATAGCTGGAGAACATGGGGCCGAGTTCCGGCGCCTTGCTTGCCGCCGCCATGAAGGCCTTGGCCGCCTTGTCGAGTTCGGCATAGCCGACCGCGCCGGTGTCCTCGATCTGCATCTTGAAACCGCCCACGGTTCCGAGCCCCATCACCGGCGGCGGCGGGAAGATGGCCATGAAGGCTTCCTGAATGCCGAAGAACTTCTGGTTCAGGGCGCCGGCGATGGCACCGGCCGACAGGTCGGCCGTCTTGCGTTCCTCGAAGGGCTTGAGCGTCACGAAGACGATGCCGGCACTGGAGCTGTTGGTGAAGCCGTTGATCGACAGACCCGGGAAGGCGACTGCCGACTCCACGCCAGGCTGCTTCAGGGCGATGTCGCTCATCTTGCGGATCACTTCTTCGGTGCGGTCGAGCGAGGCGCCATTGGGCAGTTGCGTGAAACCGATCAGGTACTGCTTGTCCTGTGCCGGCACGAAGCCGCCCGGCACGATCATCGAGATGCCCACGGTCGCCGCCAGCAGCGCGACATAAACGCCCATGGCCTTGGACTTGTGGCCGATCACCTTGGTTACGCCGCCGCTGTATTTTTCCGACGAGCGGTTGAAGAAGCGGTTGAAGGCAGCGAAGAAACCGCCCAGGTACTTGTCCATCCACTTCGTCAGCCAGTCCTTCGGCTCGTCGTGACCCTTGAGCAGCATGGCGGCGAGCGCCGGCGACAGGGTCAGCGAGTTGAAGGCCGAGATCACCGTCGAGATGGCGATGGTCATGGCGAACTGCTTGTAGAACTGTCCGGTCAGGCCGGTCATGAAGGCCAGCGGCACGAACACGGCAACCAGGGTCAGGGCAATGGCAATGATCGGGCCCGACACTTCGCGCATGGCGCGGTAAGTCGCGTCGCGCGGCGAGAGGCCGGCTTCGATGTTGCGCTCCACGTTCTCGACGACCACGATGGCGTCATCGACGACGATGCCGATGGCCAGCACCATGCCGAACAGCGACAGTGCATTGATCGAGTAGCCGAAGCCCAGCATCAGCGAGAAGGTGCCGACGATGGAGACCGGTACCGCCAGCAGCGGGATGATGGAGGCGCGCCAGGTCTGCAGGAAGATGATCACCACCAGCACCACCAGCGCGATGGCTTCGAGCAGGGTATGCACCACCGCCTTGATCGAGGCGCGCACGAACTGGGTCGGGTCGTAGACGATGCTGTAGCTCACCGATTCGGGGAAGTCCTTGGCCAGTTCGGCCATGGTCTCGCGCACCTGGGTTGAGATCTCCAGCGCATTGGCGCCCGGGGACTGGAAGATCGGCAGGGCGGCAGCAGGCTTGTTGTCGAGCAGCGAGCGCAGCCCGTATTCGGCGGCGTCGAGTTCGATGCGGGCGACGTCGCCGAGGCGGGTGATGCCGCCGTCGCTGTTGCTTTTCAGGATGATGTCGGCGAACTCGCCCTCGGTCTTGAGGCGGCCCATCGCATTCACGTTGAGCTGCAGCGGTGCATCGGGGCCGCTGGGCGAGGCGCCGATGGTGCCGGCCGCGACCTGCACGTTCTGCTCGCGGATGGCGCGCACGATGTCGCTCGCGGTCAGGCCGCGCTGCGCGACCTTGGTCGGGTCCAGCCACACGCGCATGGCGTAGTTGCCGCCGCCGAACAGGCCGACTTCACCCACGCCCTTGATGCGCGCCAGGCGGTCCTTGACGTTGAGCACGGCGAAGTTACGCAGGTAAGTCGTGTCGTAGCGGTTGTCCGGCGAGGTGATGTGCACCACCATGGTCAGCGCCGGCGAGGACTTGAGCGTGGTCACGCCGATGCGCTGCACGTCCTCGGGCAGGCGCGGCAGCGCCTGCGAGACGCGGTTCTGCACCAGCTGTTGCGCCTTGTCGGGATCCATGCCGAGCTGGAAGTGCACGGTCACGGCGAGATTGCCGTCGCTGTTGGCCTGCGACTGCATGTAGAGCATGTTCTCGACGCCGTTGATGGCTTCCTCCAGCGGCGCCGCCACCGTTTCGGCGATCACCTTCGGGTTGGCGCCCGGATACTGCGCGCGCACCACCACCGAAGGCGGCACCACTTCCGGATATTCGGAGATCGGCAGCTGGAATACCGAGAGGATGCCGGCGAGCAGCAGCAGCACCGAGAGCACGCCGGCAAAGATGGGCCGGTCGATGAAGAATTTTGAGATGTTCATGGGGATTCTCTGTCAGGGGCGGCGGATCAGCCGACCTTCTTTTCGTCAGCGGGCTTTGCAGGATTGACTGCCTTGCCGGTCTTCATGTCCACCACCTGCGGCGTCACCGGCGCACCCGGATGCACGCGCTGCAGGCCGTTCACCACGATGCGCTCGCCCGGCTGCAGGCCGGACTCGACGATGACCAGGCCGTCCTGGGTGGCGCCGGTCTTCACTTCGCGGTAGGCGCTGTTGTTGTCCTTGTCCACCACCAGCACGAAGCGCTTGGACTGGTCGGTGCCGACGGCCTTCTCGTTGATCAGGATGGCTTCGCGTTCCTGACCGCCGCCGAGGCGCAGGCGCGCATACAGGCCCGGCAGCAGCTGGCCGTCCTTGTTGTCGAACAGGGCGCGCACGCGGATCGTGCCGGAACCGGTATCGAGGCGGTTGTCGATGGAGTGGATGCTGCCTTCGCGCGAATAGCCGCTCTCGTTGGCGAGACCGAGATGCACCGGCAGGGCCTGCTTTCCGCTACGGGCCGGGTTGATGTACTTGAGGAAGGTCTGTTCATCCACATCGAAGGAGGCGTAGATCTTGTCCGACGACACCAGCGTGGTGAGTGGAGCGCCAGCATTAGCGGTGACGAGGTTGCCGACGGTGACTTCGGCGCGCGACATGCGGCCGTCGATGGGAGCGCGGATCTGCGAGAACTCGAGATTGAGCTTGGCGATGCGCAGCGCGGCCTGGGCGGCGTGCGCGGCGTTCTTCTTTTCCTCGAAGTCGCGCTTGGCGATGGCGTTCTCGGCGAGCAGGCGTTCGGCGCGGGCCAGTTCCGAAGCCGTGTACTCGGCGCGCGCTTCGGCGCCGAAGACTTCGGCCGCGTACTGGCGCTGGTCGATGGTGAAGAGCAGGTCGCCCTTCTTGACCACGGCGCCGTCCTTGAAATGCACGGCGGTGAGCACGCCGCTCACCTGCGGGCGAATCTCGACGCGGTCCACCGCTTCGAGACGGCCAGAGAAGCTGCTCCAGTCGGTGATCTTGCGGCTCACCACTTCGGCGACTTCGACCGGCACGCCCTGGGCGGCGGCCGGGGCCGCATCGGCGCGGGCTTCCGTGCTGCCCGACAGCCCCCAGGACACCGCCGTCACGGCAACGACACAGGCCACGGCCAGCGACAGCGTGGTGCGCTTGTTCTTCAGGTTCAGTTGATCGAGGTTCATTGGTGTTCCTTTGGGGAGAATGTTGAAAGCGTTTTTTTGTAGGGGCTGGATCAGTCGTTGAGTTGTCGGCGCAGGAAGTCGGCGGCCTCCTTGAGCAGCGGCGGATGTTCGTGCAGCTCGGCATGCAGCACGTTGAAGCGCGTGACCTGGGTTGCGACGCCTGCCGTGATCAGGGCGCGGGCGTAGCATTCGGCCTCCTTGTGCAGCACATCGCATTCGGCGGTCAGCACCAGGGCCGGCGGCAGGCCGCGCAGGCGTCGCGATTCCAGCGGCGATGCATAGGGATGGAGACGTTCAGCGGTGCGCGGCAAGTACTGCGAGTAGCAGTCGGCGCAGGTTTCCGGCTGCAGGTCGGAACGCAGCTGCCGGGCATCGCCGAGCTGGGTCATGCTCGGGTCGAGCATCGGCCCGATCAGTACCTGGGCGGCAATCGGCGGGCCATTGCGGTCGCGCGCAATCATCGCCAGTGCGGCCGCGATATTGCCACCGGCATCGTCGCCTGCGGTGGCGATGCGCTTGGCATCCACCTTCAGGGCCTTGGCATTCGCCTGCAGCCACAACGATGCGGCATGCGCGTCCTCCGGCGCCGCCGGGAAGGGACGGCCGGGCGCCAGCGAATAGGCCACCGACAGCACGACAAGATGCGCATGCTCGGCGAGGAAGCGTGCCGGTACCTCGGCATCGTCCAGGCTACCGCCGACAAAGCCCCCGCCGTGAAAGTAAAGGACGGCGCCAGGCTGCTTCGCCTCCGCGTTGCCCAGCGGGCGGTACAGGCGCGCCTGTAGCGTATCCACGCATCCGGGAATCACGAGGTTCTCCACCTGCACTGCCCGGGCGGCAGCCTGCAGCGGTTGAAGAAGCGTATTAACAGCGTTCATTGCGGGGTCTTATCCGATCCAAATGCAAAGGGGTTTTGCGATGGATTGCATTTTGGGTGTTGTCTTTTGTGAGATAAATATATAAATTTTGATTTGACTGTTCTTTAATTAAGAACAATAGTTCGGCCAAGGCCTCAGGCGGTACTCGCTGACATGGCCGTTTAATGTCTAATATGTGTTTTTAAACAAATGCTTGTGTGAGATTTCCATGAATGCCGGAGACAGGATGGATGAGCTGCTGACGGTAGGTGAAATATCGCGGCGCAGCGGAGTCGCCATTTCGGCAATTCACTTTTACGAATCCCGGCAACTGATACGCTGCACGCGTGACGGAGCAAACCGGCGACGTTTTGCCCGGCGCGAATTGCGTGTTTTGTCCATCATCAAGGTCGCGCAGCGCCTCGGACTGACGCTGGATGAAATCCGGGCTGCGCTGAAGGACATTCCGGCCGATCGCACCCCGAGCAAGGCAGACTGGCAGAAGGTCAGCCGTGTTCTCGACAAGGTGCTGCAGGACCGCATCGATCTGGCAACGCGCCTGCGCGACCAGTTGAATCTCTGCATCGGCTGTGGTTGCCTGTCGCTTGACGACTGCCCCTTGCGCAACCCCAACGACGAATTCGCGCGCAAGGGCCCGGGCGCGCACCTGCTCTGAGCGCCGGGTTTTGCAAGGAAGGAAATGTCCGCCTGGATGCATCATGGTGCGGACTGTAGTTCCTCAAGTTAAGTTGAGGACAAGCACTTTTTTCGAGAGGTAGTGAAATGGACAGATTTCAGGCAATGCAGGTCTTCATGGGCGTGGTAGATGCCAACAGCTTCAGCCGCGCGGCCGACAATCTGAACCTGCCCCGCGCGACGGTGACGACCACCATTCAGGCGCTGGAAAGCCATCTCAAGGTGCGCCTGCTCAATCGCACCACCCGCAGCGTCAGCCTGACGCCGGATGGCGCCGCCTACTACGAGCGTTGTGCGCGCATCCTCGCCGAGCTCGAGGAAACCGAGGCCGCCTTCAGGGATGTGGCGCAGCGCCCGCAGGGGCGCCTGCGCATCGATGTGCCCTCGACCATCGGGCGGCAGATACTGATTCCGCGCCTGTGCGATTTCCGCCAGCGCTATCCGGATATCGAGCTGGTCATCGGCATGGGCGACCGTCCCGTGGATCTGGTGCAGGAGGCGGTGGACTGCGTGATCCGCGGCGGCGAGCTGATGGATTCGACCCTGGTGGCACGCCGCATCGGCAGCCTGGGCTTCATCACCTGTGCCGCTCCCAGCTATCTCGAACGCTACGGCACGCCCAGGACGCTCGAAGAACTGCAGCAGAATCACCAGGCCGTGCATTACTTCTCCAGCCGTACCGGCCGCGTCATCGACTGGGACTACATGATCGACGGCGTGCGCACCGAAGTGAAGATCCGCGGCTCGGTTTCGGTGAATGACGCCGAAGGCTACATGGCATTGGCGCTGCAGGGCTTCGGCCTGGTTCAGGCTTCGCGCTTCATGGCGATTCCGCACATCGAGAAGGGCGAGCTGGTCGAGATCCTGCCGCAGTGGAAGCCGGCCGCGCTGCCCATCTCCGTGCTCTATCCGCAGAACCGCCACCTCTCACCCAAGGTCCGTGCCTTCGCGGACTGGGCCGCCGAGCTGTTTGCACAATGCCCCCTGCTCAGCGGCAAGGACGAGGACTACGATCCCAGCTTGTGCACCTTCGGCGGCAAGCCGCCGGAAAGCACCACGGTGCGCGACATCATCGAGCAGCGCAATGTGGCGGAGAGCGTGCTTTGAGGCCTTGCCCGGGCCCGGCCTGAATTTTCTGCCGAGGCAGCTGCCGTCGCGCTGATCGAGCACGGCGGCAGCCATTCACGAGTGCATCAGCGCGAACATGGCGCATGGATGGAACCCGGCGCATGCAGGCGGGTCTGCAACTGAGGGCATACTTGCCGCAGCAAGCAAGCAAGGGAGGACGGACAATGGCAATCAGCTGGATGACGGTATTGGCGGCGGTGCCGTGGACCGAGGTCATCAAGAATGCGCCCAAGGTGGCCGATGGGGCGAAGAAGTTATGGAACACCGTCGGCCGCAAGGACGGCAAGGACGTTGCGGCGCCGGCCGTGCCGGCTGCGGACCCGCAGGCGCGCATCGCCGCGCTGGAGCAGTCAGTGGCAGCGCTGAACGCGCAGATGCAGGCTTCGGCCGAAATCATCAAGGCGCTGGCCGAGCAGAACGAATCGCTGGTGCAGCGCTGCGAACTCAATCGGCGCCGTACGCTGGCGCTGGGTGTGCTGGTCCTGCTGTTGCTGGCTGCCCTGATCTTTGTCGCCCGCTGACCCGGCAGGGTTTCAGGGCGTGAATTCCCAGTGTTCGGTCCAGTCCGCTTCGTCCGCTACTACCTGTTTGAGGAGCGCGAAGGACCGTTGCAGGATCGCCGAATCGCGGTCGCGTGAATACACCAGATACACCGGATAGGAAAATTCCGGCGTGTTCTGGATGATGCGGATGCGCCCCTCCGCCAGTGCCCGGCGCGTGATGCGCGTACGGAAATAACCGCTGCCTCCGCACTGCAGGATGTACTGGAAGGCCAGCGGCCCGAGGCTGAAGGACATCACGTTGCGCGCCCGGTCCGGCAGGGCGGCATCGTGCTCGCGCCGGAAGTCCGGCCCCCAGTCGACGTAGATGTAGGGTTCCTTGTTGCGTGTCGAGGCAATCTGGATCAGCTTTTCCTCCAGCAGTTGCTCGACCTGCATGCCGGCCCAGTAATTGGGTCGGTACACCAGCACCGCATCCAGCAGGCCGCGTTCCAGCTGCGACTGGATCGCCACCGCGTCATCGACCTCGACGCGGATCGCATGGTCAGGCAAGGCGATCCGCAACTGCGTCACCCACTGCAGCAGGAGGGGGTTCGAGAGACTGACTTCGGCGCCCAGCGCGATTGACTTGCCGACGCCGTCGGGTAGCGGCAGATCACGTCGCGCCGCATCCCAGGTCTGTACCAGCTGGGTTGCATAGCCGACGAAGCGCTCGCCATCACCGGTGAGCCGCGCGCCCGCGCGATTGCGCACAAACAGGGCACAACCGAGCTGGGATTCGAGATTGTGTATGCGCGCCGTGACCGTGGTCTGCGTGACATGCAGGTGCGTGGCCGCCGCGACGAAGCTGCCGGAGCGGACGATCTGCAGAAAGGTGCGGGCAAGCTCGATATCCATAAGTGCAGTCTTTTCGATATTAAAACGGCAGAAATTTCATTATTCGCCGTGATTTTAAATATGCATAATCAATGCAACTTTAAACGGTGACGCACCGCTTGTCGATACGGCGGCGGGGCCGACGAAAGGAGAGCGCATGAGCATGCAAGCCCAGACCTGTAGCGCGGAAATGCCCGCCGGCGCGGATATCCCGATGGCGGCGCACGAACTGATCACGCGCCTGCTGGCGGCGGCATCCATACGCATCAATGGCGACCAGCCCTGGGATATGCGTGTGCTCCGCGCCGATGTACCGGAACGCGCCCTGCGCTACGGCAACCTCGGCCTCGGCGAAGCGTATATGGAGGGAGCCTGGGAAGCGGAGGCGCTGGACGAATTCTTCGCCCGCCTGCTGCGCACGCGCATGACCGACGACATGCTCTCGCTTCGCATGCTCTGGCACATGCTGCGCTTTCGTCTGTTCAACCTGCAGTGCCTGCGCCGGGCGCGCACGGTCGGCGAGGTGCACTACGATCTGGGCAACGACTTCTACGCCGCGATGCTGGATTCGCGCATGACCTATACCTGCGGCTACTGGGAACATGCGACCACGCTTGAGCAGGCGCAGGCAGCCAAGCTCGACATGATCTGCAGGAAGCTCAGGCTCAGGCCCGGCATGCGCGTGCTCGACATCGGCTGCGGCTGGGGCAGCTTCATGTCCTATGCGGCCGAGCATTACGGCGTCGAGTGCGTGGGCGTGACAATTTCCCGGGCGCAGGCCGAATGGGCGCGCGAGCGCTATGCGCACCTGCCGCTGGAGTTCCGCCTGCAGGACTATCGCGAACTCAACGAGCGCTTCGATGCCATCGCCAGTGTCGGCATGTTCGAGCATGTCGGCCGCAAGAACCACCGCGCCTACATGCAGGTGGCACACCGCTGCCTCAAGGATGAGGGCCTCTTCCTGCTCCACACCATAGGCAAGAACCTGCGCCGCAACACGCCCGATCCGTGGATAGACAAATACATCTTTCCGAACGGCGACCTGCCTTCGGCCGGGCAGATCGGCGATGCGGCGGACGGCCTGTTCGTGATCGAGGACCTGCACAACTTCGGCGCCGACTATGACCGCACGCTGATGGCCTGGTATCGCAATTTCGAGGCCGCCTGGCCGCGGTTCGAGGACAGGCTGGGCGAACGTTTCCGGCGCATGTGGCGCTATTACCTCTTGTCCTGCGCTGGCGCCTTCCGCGCGCGCGACATCCAGCTTTGGCAGTGGGTCCTGTCAAAGGAGGGCCTGTCCGGCGGCTATCGCCGCTAGCAGCCCTCAGGTGCGGCAGACGGACCCCGTTGCGCCTGCCGCGCACATCATCACAAGGAGAAAGTCATGAGAGTCGACGACGAATTCAGGGTCCAGGACAAGACCGGCAAGTCCTTCATCATCCAGAAGATCGGCAAGGGAATCACTTACCTCGATTTCGGCAATACGCACCTGCCGCACGATTTCGAGGGCTACAAGATCAAGTACTCGGATCATGTGGCTGAACCCCAGGCCGACGGATCATTCCGCATCAAGGATGACGGCATGGTGGTCCGTCGCGTGAACTGAGCGCAGATCCTTGCAAGGCGCATCCCTGCGCCGAATGGAGACAGCCGCCGACGGCCCTGCGCAAGGGCCTGCACGACGGCGGATGAGAAGAAGAAAGGGGCGTCACGCTATGCGTGACGCCCCTTCGTTTCGTGGACTTCAGGGCACGCCCCAACCGACCAGCCGGTGCAGGCAGCTATCAGGGGCAGCGGCTGGTGAAGCCGTCATTTGAGCCGGTCTGTCGCACCTGGCGTGTCGGTGAAAAGACGGCCCGCGCTCTGATCAGTAGCCCACCTTGGCGTGTACATTCGGCAGCGTGGCGTCGTGGGGAATCAGCGACCAGATCAGCTGAGCGACGGCCTCGGTGGCAATCAGGGTATGACGGTTGTTGCTGGCCGCCATCTTGTCGCGCAGTTCCTTGCGCACCGCCATGACGCCGGTCAGGTCGAAGAGAATATCGATGCCGTCACCTCTGGCAATGAGCGCGTCCAGTGATTCGACCGGGATGCCATGCGATTGAGCGAGCTTCCTGCCTGCTGTGTCGCCCTGCTCGGATACGGCGACGACCTTGATGCCGTCCCGCGCGTGATCCAGCAAGCCCTCAAGAAATACCGATCCGACCCTGCCCAGACCCACGATTGCAATCGACTGTTGACTCATGTTTGCCTCCTCGGTGATGGTGTTGTCTTGTTGTATTGGCTAATCCGGTGTGACTGAATGAGGCTACTGCAAAAGACAAGATACATGGCCATGCGGCGCTGGTTTGCTTTTTAGCATGGAGGCGAGGCGTCGCATTTACGCCAATCTGTTCGGTACTAATCCCTGCGCGATGGTCAGGCCGAGGGCCCTGAGGTAAGCAGCTGCGGCGCCTGGGCGAGCTTCGGCGCGGCGCAGTTGGAAGGTTGGATGGGGAATCCTCCGGTGCCGCTCTGACGGTGAATGCAAACCCGTATGCCCAGATCGGCCGCGCTTGGGTAAGATGTAGGGCCGATGTGCTTGCGCCGCATTGTCGTCATCACTTGCTGCATGAGCCGACACGCCGCCACGACAGACCATGAAAGCAGCCCTGCCAAAGAACGAGGCATTGCGCGTCAGCGTGCTGCATCGCTACGCCATTCTCGATACGCTGGCCGAGCAGTCGTACGATGACGTCGTCATGCTGGCTGCCGAGATCTGCAATGTTCCGATTGCCCTGGTGTCGCTGATCGACAGCGATCGTCAGTGGTTCAAGGCCAAGCACGGCCTGTGCGTGAACGAGGCTCCCCGCGAGCTGGCCTTCTGCGCACATGCGATCCTGCAGCCCGAGCAGCCGCTGATCGTGCCGGATGCGCTCGCGGACATCCGCTTTCGTGACAATCCGCTGGTGCTGGGCGATCCCGGCATCCGCTTCTACGCCGGTGCGCCGCTGCTCTCGCCTTCGGGCGAGGCCCTGGGCACCGTCTGCGTCATCGATACGCAGCCGCGCGAGCTGAGCGAACGCCAGGTCCAGGCCTTGCAGGCCTTGGCCCGACAGGTCATCTCGCTGCTGGAGATGCGTTCGCTGGTTGCCGAGCTGGACATGCTGAGCACCACGGACGGACTGACGGGCCTGCGCAACCGGCGTGCCTTCGACCAGAAACTCATTGTTGAACACCAGCGCAGCGCGCGCAGCAAGCAGCCCTTCTCGCTGCTGCTGATGGACGTCGACAATTTCAAGACCTACAACGATGCCTTCGGCCATCAGGCCGGTGATGACGTGCTGGCCGAAGTCGCCCGCATCGTGCAGTACACCGTACGCAGCTACGACATGGCCGCGCGCTACGGCGGCGAGGAGTTCGCCGTGATCCTGCCGGATACCGACAAGTCCGGTGCCCTGGATCTGGCCGAGCGCCTGCGGCACGCGGTTGAGCGGGCAGAATGGATGAATCGCAAGATCACGATCAGCATCGGCGTCGCCAGCCTGAGCCCGGGTCAGACCGTGCCTGCCCTGATCAAGGAGGCGGATCGTGCCCTTTACACCGCCAAGGAGCAGGGGCGAAATCGCGTGGTGGATGCAGATGTCGATTGAGCACGCGGATGCAGTGGTCGGCGCGACCCGGCAATGGCTGGAGCGCGCGGTGATCGGACTCAATCTCTGCCCCTTCGCCAAGGCTGTGCACGTGAAGCAGCAAATACGCTACGTGGTCAGCGATACGCAGACGCCAGACGCCCTGCTGGCCGAACTGGAAAGGGAGCTCGCATTTCTCGTGGAGGCCGATCCGGCGCAGGTCGATACCACGCTGCTGATCGTGCCGCAGCAGTTCGCTGCGTTTCTCGACTTCTTCTTTTTTCTCAACGAGGCGGAAGCCTTGCTGAAGCGTATGGAGCTGAGCGGCGTGCTGCAGATTGCCAGCTTTCATCCGCACTTCGAATTCGCCGGCAATGATCCGGACGATATCGCCAACCATACCAACCGTTCCCCCTACCCGACCCTGCATTTGCTGCGCGAAGCCAGCCTCGATCGTGCCGTGGCGGCCTTTCCGGACGCCGCCGAGATCTACGAGCGCAATATCGAGACCCTGGAAAAGCTCGGCCATGCCGGCTGGAACGCTCTTTTCAAGTAAGCCATCAAACCTGGAGCAGCAATGAGCCTCAGCCTCGAACCGCCAATCGAAATCGAAACCGGCCCGCATCCCACCCTGTCCGTGATCTGGATGCACGGCCTGGGTGCGGACGGCAACGATTTCCCGCCCATCATTCCGGAGCTCAAGCTGCCCGCGGATGCGGCGGTGCGTTTCATCTTCCCGCACGCGCCGATGATGCCGGTGACCTGCAACAACGGTTATGTGATGCGGGCCTGGTTCGACATCCTGTCCATGGCCGGCGGCACGCGCGATGTG
>JAIEOJ010000105.1 GCA_019750575.1 Rhodocyclaceae bacterium
CAGCGCAGCGCCGACATCTTCCTCGGCGTGCCCTTCAACATCGCCTCCTATGCGCTGCTCACCCACATGCTGGCCCAGGTCTGCGGCTACGGCGTCGGCGACTTCGTGCATACCCTGGGCGATGCGCATCTCTACAGCAACCACTTCGAGCAGGCGAAACTGCAACTGACGCGCGACACGCGTCCGCTGCCGACGCTGAAGCTGAATCCGGAAGTGAAGGACATCTTCGCCTTCAGGATCGAGGACATCAGCATCGAAGGCTACGATCCGCATCCGCATATCCCTGCGCCGGTGGCGGTCTGAACGCATGCAACTGGTCGGCGACATCGGTGGTACCCGCAGCCGGCTGGCACTGGCCGACGCGCAAGGCCACCTGCACCAGGTCGTCATCTTCAGCAACGACGACCACACGGATTTCACCAGCCTCTGCGCCAGCTATCTCGCGCAGGCCGACAGCACCGCCATCCGTGGCGGCTGTCTGGCCGTGGCCGGGCCGATTGCGGACGATGGCCGCAGCGCGCGCCTGACCAACCGGCCCTGGCCGATCGAGCTGTCACAGCTGGAGCAGCGTTTCCAGCTGCCGCCGCTGCGCCTGGTCAATGATTTCGCGGCCGCGGCCATGGGGGTGATCGTCGAGACCGATGCCGCGCCCCTGCCGCTGCAAACGGGCAAGCCGTTGGCCGCCGGCCTGAAGCTGGTCATCGGTGCCGGGACCGGACTCGGCGTCGCCTCGCTGATCCCGCGCAACGAGGCTTGGCAGGTACTGCCCGGCGAAGGCGGCCATATCGGCTTTGCGCCGCAGGATGAGTTGCAGGACGGCCTGTGCCGCTGGCTGCGCGCACGCCACGGCCGCGTCATCATCGAACATGTGGTCTCGGGAAGCGGACTGGCTGCCATTCATGCCTACCTGCACGATACGGCATTGACACCGGCAGCAATATCGCAGGCCGCCATGCGTGGCGAGGCCGCCGCGCTGGCCAGCTTCGACCTGTTTGCCTCGATCTTCGGTGCCGTCGCCGGCGACTATGCGCTGGCTCGCATGGCGCGCGGCGGCGTCTATCTGGCCGGCGGCGTGGCTGCCGCCAACCTGCCACTGATGCAGCGCGGCCCCTTCCTTGAAGCCTTCAGGGCCAAGGGGGTGCACAGAGCCCTCGCGGCCGACATGCCGGTGTGCATCGTCACCGAGCCCCTGCTCGGGCTGCGTGGCGCCGCGCACCTGGCCTGGCGCTGAAAACTGCCGTTCATCACGGCATAAAAGACACTCATTGGCTGCGGATACAACCCTGATCTAGGGTGGGGAGGGATCCTGCATCCGGCGCCGGCCGGGTTTTCCCCTCCGCCACCGCATGACCTTCGAGGAGATGTCCATGGCCAGTGAAACCAAGGCAGCCAAAAGCCGCCGCAAGAGCAGCACGGAAACCAAGACCGTCGCCGCCAAGCCTGCCAAGAAGACGGCAAGCAAGGACGCGGCACCGGCCAAGCCTGCCGTCAAGCCCAAAGCCGGGAAGGCTGCGCCGGCCAAGACTGCGCAGCCTGTCGCCGCAAAACCGGCGACACCGCGCAAACGCAAATCCACCAGCCAGGCCATCACGGCGGACATCCGCCTGCGGCATATCGAAGTCGCAGCCTATTACATCGCCGAGAAAAGCGGTTTCAGCCGCGCCCCGGCGGATTGCTGGATGGCGGCTGAAAGTGAAGTGGACAGCCTGCTGCTGGCAGGCAAGCTCTAGAGCGCGCTTTCCAGATGCTTGACGAGCGCATGCAGCTCGTCCGAGGTGCTCCTGAGGCGGCTCATGGAGGTACCGATATCGCCGACCGTGTGGTGATTCTTGTCCACCAGCATGGACAGGGCCTCCATGCTGATGGCGACATCGTGCGAGGCATCGGACTGCTGGGCCAGCATGTGCCGCACATCGTTGGCCAGGGCAGTCGCCTTCTGGCTGGCCTCGGAGATGCGCGCCATGCCTTCTGCGGTATCGGCAATCGATTCGGTACCGGTAGCCACGGCCTGGGTGGCCGCTTCCATGCCGGCCACCGCATCATGGGCGCGCGCCTCGACCTGCTGCACCGAGGCAGTGATATCCGCCGTCGCCTGCGCCGTGCGCTCGGCCAGCTTGCGCACCTCGTCCGCAACCACGGCAAAGCCGCGACCCTGCTCGCCCGCACGGGCCGCCTCGATCGCGGCATTCAGCGCCAGCAGATTGGTCTGGTCGGCAATTTCCTTGATCAGGCGTGCAAATTCGCCGATATGGGTGATTGAAGCATTCATCTCGCGTATCGTGCCCTGGGCACGATCAACCACCTCCACCACGGCATGGATGTTGCCGGTGCTCTCATGCATTGCATGCTGGCTGGCCTTCGCCGCGCTATCGGTCGCCTCGCTCGCTTCCAGGCTCTGGGCGGTGTTGCTGGAGATCTCGTTGACCGAGACGCTCATCTGCTCCATGGCCGCCGCCACCTGCATGACGCGTTCGCTCTGGTTGCCCGAGGTGGCGGTCAGCTCGTCGATGGCGCGCTGCAACTCCTGGCTGCGGCCGGCCACCTCGCGGGCGGCCAGCAGCACGTCGGCAAACATGGCGCGCTGGTGGATGCGCATGCCCTCGACCTGCATGAAGAGCACATCCAGCAAGCCGCCGCGCGGCACGATGCGACGGCTGAGCTGACCCTCGTCGACGGCCGCGACTGCACGTTGCAGATCCATCAGCGGCAGGATCAGCGATTTCTGCAGCCACCAGCCGATGCCGAGCAGGCCGACGCAGCTGGCGCCGAGCATGGCCCAGGCCGCCGGGCCGCTCAACATGGCCGAACCGACCAGGGTCGGCAACAGGATGGCATTCGAGGCCCAGACATATCTGGAGACACGCGCAACCGGCTTGAGGCGCGGTGTCGCCGGCAGGGTGGCGCGCCCCTCGCGCACCTCCTTGTAGAGCTGTTCGGCGCGCTGCACCTCGGCCTTGTCGGGAATGCTGCGCACCGACATGTAGCCGACCGGCTGGCCGTTTTCCGTGATCGGCGTGACGAAGGCCTCGACCCAGTAGAAATCGCCGTTCTTGGCGCGGTTCTTGACCAGTCCGCGCCAGGGCTGGCCCGCCTTGACTGTATCCCAGAGGTCGCCAAAGGCGGCCGGTGGCATGTCCGGATGGCGCACCACATTGTGGCTGGCGCCGATCAGCTCCTCGACAGTGAAGCCGCTGATGTTGATGAAGGATTCGTTGGCGTAGGTGATGCGACCCTTGAGGTCGGTCTTGGTGACGATGGGCTTGCCAGGCTCGAGAAAGCGTTCGGTCTGCGTTATTGGCAGATTTGTTTTCATTGTGACTCCGTATCTCTGTGGGGAAGCTCCGGTCTATGCCGGATGCTTAGCCTGTACTTTAGTGAAGCAAAGGCTTTTGAGCCAGCCCATTCCGCTTCAGTTCACCACAAGTCTGCCAGGCTTGACCTGGATCAAGCTTTATTGTCGATGACATTCAGACCGCTTGCAAAATCACCAGGGCCAGTGGCGGCAGCATCAGCGCAAGGCTGGCGGGCTGATTCATCCAGCGCGCCGGACTGGCCTGCAGACCGTTGCCGTTGCCGAGATTGCCGCCGCCATAGTGGCCGGAATCGCTGTTGAAGATTTCGCGCCAGGCACCCGCGTGCGGCACGCCGATACGATAGTTGTCGCGCGGCACCGGCGTGAAGTTGGCGGCCACAACCACACTGCTGCCGTCGCGGCCGCGGCGCAGCCACACCAGCACCGACTGGTCGGCGTCATGGCAATCGATCCAGCTGAAACCCTCGCTGTGAAAGTCGAGTTCATGCAGGGCCGGCAGGTCGCGATAGAGGCGATTGAGGTCTGCGCTTGCACGCTGCATCCCCTGATGCAAGGGATACTGCAGCAGGTCCCAGGGGAGCTCGCTGCGGTCGCGCCACTCGGTGCCCTGAGCAATCTCATTACCCATGAAATTCAGCTTCTTGCCCGGCGTGGTCATCTGATAGGCGAGCAGCAGGCGCAGGTTGGCAAAGCGCTGCCACTCGTCACCCGGCATCTTGCCCAGCAGCGAACCCTTGCCATGCACCACCTCGTCGTGCGAAAGCGGCAGCACGAAGTTCTCGGAATAGGCGTAGAGCTGGCCGAAGGTCAGCTTGTCGTGGTTGTAGCGGCGGAACACCGGATCGTGGCGGAAGTAGTCGAGGGTGTCGTTCATCCAGCCCATGTTCCACTTCATGGAGAAACCGAGCCCGCCCAGATACACGGGCCGCGAGACCTGCGGCCAGGCGGTGGACTCCTCGGCAATGGTGAGCGCGCCCGGAAACTCACGGTGCACCATCTCGTTCATCTGGCGCAGGAAGTCGATGGCGTCGAGATTTTCGCGCCCGCCGTACTTGTTGGGCCGCCACTGGCCCTCCTTGCGCGAATAGTCGAGGTAGAGCATGGACGCCACCGCATCCACGCGCAGGGCGTCAATGTGGAACTCGGACAGCCACCAGTGGGCGCTGGACAGCAGGAAGCTCCTGACCTCGTTGCGCTCGTAGTTGAAGATGTGCGTACCCCAGTCGGGATGCATCTTCTGCTGCGGATCCTCGTGTTCGTAGAGCGCGGTATCGTCAAAGTGCGCCAGCGCCCAGTCGTCGGCAGGGAAGTGGCCCGGCACCCAGTCGAGGATGACGCCGATGTTCGCCTGATGACAGGCATCGACAAAATGCCGGAAGTCGTCCGGCGTGCCAAAGCGCGCACTCGGCGCGAAGAAGCCGGTGCACTGGTAACCCCATGATTCGTCGAGCGGGTGTTCCATGATGGGCAGCAGCTCGACATGGGTGTAGGCCTGCTGCTGCAGATAGGGCACCAGACGCTCGGCCAGTTCACGGTAGCTGTAGAAGCTGCCGTCGGGATGACGCATCCACGAGCCCGGATGCACCTCGTAGATGGACATGGGCGCATGCAGCCAGTCACTGGCGGCGCGGCGCTGCAGCCAGTCGGCATCCTGCCAGACATGCGCGCTGGCGGGCACGACCCGCGCTGCCGTGGCGGGGCGCTTCTCGAAGCCGCGCGCATAGGGGTCGGCTTTCACTTTCACCACTTCGCTGCCGCGCTGGCGGATCTCGAACTTGTACAGGGTGCCGGCTGGCAGGCCGGGGATGAACAGCTCCCAGACGCCACTGCCGCCGAGGCTGGCGAGCGGATGGCAGCGGCCGTCCCAGTGATTGAAGTCGCCGATCACGGAAACGCGTTCGGCATTGGGTGCCCAGACACGGAAACAAATCCCGCTCACACCCTGTCTGATCTCGGTCAAGGCGCCGAGCAGGCGATAGGCCTGATAGTTGCTCCCGGAAGAGAAGAGGTAGAGGTCGTGTTCGCTCGCCGCCGGCGGAAAGGCATAGGGATCGTGGATACGGAAGGAACGCTTGCCCTCCTGCACATGCAGGCACCAGGGCCGCGCAGGCGGCTCCGTGCCATGCCATTCGAAAATGCCGCCGCTGCCGGCCGGGCGCAAGGAAATCTGCTGTCCGTCACATTCCAGCGCTATGCTGTGCGCATGCGGATTGAACACGCGCAAACACCATTCTGCCCCGTTGCGGTGCAACCCCAGCACCCGAAACGGGTCATATTCACGCGCTTCAAGCAGGGGACGCATTTCAGCACTCGCCATTGCAACACCATCCAGTTTTCTGCAGTCCGGGGAAACACGGCGCATCCCCGTTACGGAGCTCAGGGTGAGGAAGTTCTCTCCCGGGCAGTTTTTCACAACACCGCGCGGCCATTGTAGCCGCGGGAGGAAACCATGGCAGAACAGAATTCCCGGAATGCAGCCGGTCGTCACGTCAGTCATCTGACGCGCAACACCTATGCAATTGTCCTGGCCGGTGGTCGCGGCAGCCGTCTCATGCAGCTGACCGACTGGCGTGCCAAGCCGGCGGTGCCCTTCGGCGGCAAGTTCCGCATCATCGACTTCGCGCTGTCCAACTGCGTGAACTCCGGCATACGCCGCATCGGTGTTGCCACCCAGTACAAGGCGCAGAGCCTGATCCGTCACATCCAGCATGCCTGGAGCTTTCTCGAAGGACGTTTTCACGAGGGCGTGGACCTGATGCCGGCACAGCAGATGATGGGTGACGGCTGGTATCGCGGCACCGCCGATGCGGTCTACCAGAACATCGACCTGCTGCGCTACAACCGCCCGAAGTACGTGCTGATCCTCTCGGGGGATCACGTCTACAAGATGGATTACGGCCGCATGCTGGCCGAGCATGTGTGGAACGACGCCCAGCTCACGGTGGGCTGCATCGACGTGTCGCTCGAGGACGCGAAGGGCTTCGGCGTGATGGCGGTAGACGACAACAACCACATCACCAGCTTCGTCGAGAAGCCGCAGAATCCGCCGCCCATGCCGGGCAACCCGCAACGCGCACTCGCCTCCATGGGCATCTATGTCTTCAATGCCGACTTTCTCTACGAACAGCTCACGCGCGACAGCCTGGATCCGGCTTCGAGCAATGACTTCGGCAAGGACATCATTCCGCACCTGATTGCCAATGGCGGCCGCATTTTTGCGCACAGCTTCAAGAACAGCTGCGTCGGCAGCAGCAACCTGGACAATCCCTACTGGCGCGACGTCGGCACCATAGACGCCTACTGGGAAGCGAACATGGAGCTGACCAAGGTCACGCCCGAGCTGAACATGTACGACGAAGAGTGGCCGATCTGGACCTACCAGGAACAGATGCCGCCGGCCAAGTTCGTGTTCGACGACGAAAACCGTCGCGGCATGGCGGTGGATTCGCTGGTCTCCGGAGGTGACATCATCAGCGGCGCAACCATACGCCGCTCTCTTCTGTTCTCGCGCGTCAATGCCTACGACGGCGCGCTGGTCGAGGACTCGGTGGTGCTGCAGGGCGTGGACATCGGTGCCGGCGCCAAGATACGCCGCGCCGTCATCGACAAGCGCTGCAAGATTCCGCCCGGCATGCAGATCGGCTACGACATCGAGGCCGACAAAAAGCGTTTCTATGTCAGCGAAAAGGGGGTGGTGCTGGTCACCATGGACATGCTGGGACAACGTGCGCCGCGCATCGGCTGATTGCGCTACATGCATGCACGCGCGCCTTCGCCGGCCTGAGCCTGCGGCCGCGCGCTACACAACACGCCTGCCCTGAACCATGCACAAAATAGACCTCGTCTTCCTCTGGCACATGCACCAGCCGGACTACCGTGACCACAGCCGTCCCGGCGCGCCCGAGTTCGTGCTGCCCTGGGTCTATCTGCACGCGATCAAGGACTACGCCGACATGGCGGCGCACCTAGAGCGCCATCCGCAGGTGCGCGCCGTGGTCAACTTCGTGCCGGTGCTGGCCGAACAGATCGAGGACTATGCAGCGCAGTTCGCCAGCGGCGAGTTTCGCGATCCCCTGCTGCGTCTGCTGGCGACGCCGGAAGGCACGACGCTGACGAATGAGGACAAGTGCAAGATCCTCGACGCCTGCTTCCTGGCCAACCACGCCACGATGCTGGAGCCCTTTCCCGATTACCAGCGTCTGCATGCCCTCTACAACAGCCTCGCCCATGCGGATGACAACCAGCCGGCGCTGACCTATCTCTCCGACAGCTACTACCTCGACCTCATTACCTGGTATCACCTTGCCTGGAGCGGCGAATCGGAACGGCGCATGCAAACGCTGCTGCAGGAGATGATCGCCAAGGGCCAGAACTTCAGCCATGCCGAACGCCAGGCGCTGCTGGCCTGGATGGGCAGGACGATACGCAATCTGCTGCCACGCTACACGGCGCTGGCAAAGCGCGGCCAGATCGAGCTCTGCTGCACGCCGCAGACGCATCCTTTGTCGCCCTTGCTGCTCGACCTGCGCGCCGGCCAGCAGACGGTACCCGAAGCCCCGGCCCCTGCCGCCGCCGAATATCCGGGCGGCGCCGAGCGCGTACGCCGTCATATCGTCACCGCACAACACAGTCATACGCAGCGCTTTGGCGCGCCGCCGGTCGGCATGTGGCCGGCCGAAGGCGCCGTATCCACCGAATTCGCCCGCCAACTTGCCGCTGAAGGCGTGCGCTGGATCGCCAGCGGCGAGGGGGTGCTGCACAACAGCCTCAACCACGCCGGCATGCAGGTGGCGCATCCGGCCTGGCAAGCCTGGAAGCTGGATCGCGCACCGGGCATGACGCTGTTCTTCCGCGACGAGCACCTGTCCGACCTGATCGGCTTCGAGTACGGCAAGTGGCATAGCGGCGACGCCGCCCGCCATTTCGTTGAACAGGTCGACAATACCGCCAGCCTTGCCCCGCCCAGCGAACATGAACAGCAGCAACGGCCGATGGTGGCGGTCATCCTCGATGGCGAGAATGCATGGGAGTACTACTCCTACAACGGCTGGTATTTCTTCGAGGAGCTGTACGCCCTGCTTGCGACAAACGCGCAGATACGCACCACCACCTTCGCCACCCTGATTGCCGAGCGCCCCGCGCCCGACGCCACGCTGCCGGCGCTGACGGCCGGCAGCTGGGTGTATGGCACGCTGTCCACCTGGGTCGGCGATCCGGCCAAGAACCGCGCCTGGGACCTGCTCGCTGCCGCCAAGCAGGCCTACGACCGCGCCTTTCCGCAGCTGGACAAGACGCAAAAAATCGCCGCCGAGCAGCAACTCGCCATCTGCGAAAGCTCGGACTGGTTCTGGTGGTTTGGCGACTACAACCCCGGCCCTTCGGTTGCGAGTTTCGATCAGCTCTACCGCCGTAATCTCGCCAACCTCTACCGCTGCCTGCGGCTTGAACCACCGGCCGAGCTCGATACGCCGATCTCCGCCGGCGGCGGTCATGCAGAAGGCGGCGGCACCATGCGCCGCGCCAGCTAGGAGCAGTTCAATGACCAGACAAAATACTCGACCAAGCGTTCGGGCTGAACTTGTCGAAGCCGCCTCGCCTTTTGCATCAAATCGGTGTTCCGTGTTTGATCGTTGGTATGCCACTCGCTTTGAGGCTTCGACAAGCTCAGCCCGAACGGCTCCCGCTTCTCCGGGGAACAAGCAACTCAAGGAAGCACCATGACCATCTCACTACTCTTGGGCGTCCACGCCCACCAGCCTGTCGGCAACTTCACCGAAGTCATCGACGACGCGCACCTGCGCTGCTACGGCATGTTCATCCGCGTGCTGCACAAATACCCGGACTTCCGCTTCAGCGTGCACTTCTCGGGCTGGCTGCTCGACCTGCTGTATGAGCGTCACCCCGAAGACATGCAGCTGCTGGCCGAAATGACGGAGCGCGGCCAGGTCGAATGGTTCGGCTCCGGCGATTGCGAACCCGTGCTGGCGGCGATTCCGCATCGCGATCGCCTCACCCAGATCGAAACCCTGTCTGCGAAGATAGCGCGTTACACCGGCACGCAGCCGCGCGGTGCCTGGCTGACCGAACGCGTGTGGGAATCTGCTGTGGCTTCATCACTGGCCGAGGCCGGCATCGAATATGTCGCCGTCGACGACTACCACTTCCTGTGTACCGGCGCCGCTGCCAACACGCTGGACAGCTTCTACACGACCGAGGAAAGCGGACGCACCTTGGACCTGTTCCCGATCTCGGAGCAGGCGCGCTACCGCCTGCCCTTCTCGCCGGCAAGTGAAGTAGTGGCCTGGATGGAGGCGCTTGCGCATCAGGGCCAGCGCGCCATCATCTATTTCGACGACATCGAGAAGTTCGGCATCTGGCCCGAGACCTACCACTGGGTCTACGAGCGCGGCTGGCTGGCGCAGTTCATCGAAGGCGTGCTCGCGTCGCCACTGATACGCACGCAGACCTATGCCGAGTATTACGCCGCCAACGCCACACGCGGCATCGTCTATCTGCCGACCACCTCCTACATCGAGATGAACGAATGGTCGCTGCCGGGACCGGCGGCACGCACCTATCACGCGCTGGTCGAGGCGGAAAAGCAGCAAGGCCGCTTCGAGGCGCACAAGCCCTTTCTGCGCGGCGGCATCTGGCGCAACTTCTTTTCGCGCTATCCGGAATCGAACTGGATGCACAAGCGCACACTGGCGGCATCCGAACGCTATGCCGCCTTGGCGCCGGCGCTCAAGACCGACGAGCTGCAGGAATTGCTGCACCGCTCGCAGGCCAATGATGCCTTCTGGCACGGACTGTTTGGCGGGCTCTACCTGCCGCACCTGCGCCGCGCCATCTGGAACAACCTGCTCGCCCTGGAAGCCAGGCTGGATGCCATCGCACCACGCGCCAGCGTGGCCAGCACGGACTGTGATCTCGACGGCCATGCCGAGGTCTTTCTCGCCGACCGCAGCCTGCTCGCGGTGATCCGTCCCGACAGCGATGCGGCGCTGGTCGAGTTGTCCAGCTATACCCTCAGCCACAATTTCGGCGACACCCTGCGCCGCTACGAGGAGGGCTACCATGCACGCATTGTTGCCGCCGAAGCCGCAGCACAACCTGCCGCGGCTGACGGTGACGGCATTGCCTCGGCCCACGACCGCATTTCTTTCAAGCACGTGATCAGCGCCGAGGATGTGGTGCCGGACGCACGGCCACGCGGCCTCTTCGTCGATACCTGGATCAACGCAGACGGCACGGCCATCGTGCCGGACTACTACGCCAGCAGTCCGCTCAGTTACAGCGCCAGCGACGGCGAGCTGAAGCTGCGCAAGCACTATGCGCTTGAAGGCGGCAGCCTCAAGGCCAGCTACCAGGCCTCGGAAGCAGGCCTCCTGCAGGTCGAGCTCAATCTCGCCATGCCCAGTTGCGACGGCTATGCCGGCCGTTATGTGCTGGCCGACGGCAGCGTGCCCTGCGGCTTCGGTCAGGCACTCGACATTGATGCGGCCACGCGTCTGCTGCTCGTTGATGGCGTGCTCGGCGGCAAGCTGATCCTCGGCAGCAACCAGCCGGTGAGCATAAGCGGCCGGCCCCACTTCACCGTGTCGCAGTCCGAGGCCGGCTTCGAAAAGATCATGCAGGCGGCGGTGCTGACGCTGCGCTGGGAGGCCCGCCCCGGGCAGGCGCTGGAGCTCACCCTGACGGCGGAGACCGGTGAATGATTTCATCCGCTTACTTTTGCCGGCAGACCTGTCGTCACGCATGCCATAGAATTGCATCATGACCCTGCATACAAGCCCCGCCTGGCGCGCACTTGTCGCCCATACCGCGCCACCGCTGCCGCATCTGCGCGAACTGTTCGCCACCGATGCGCAGCGCTTTGCGCGCTTCTCGGTCGGCTTCGACGGCTGGCTGCTCGATTACTCCAAGCAGCGCGTCAACAGCGAAACCATGAGCCTGCTCGCCGGCCTCTGGCAGGCGGCCGATGTGCATGGCTGGATCAGCCGCATGAACAATGGCGTGGCCATCAACCACACCGAAGGCCGTGCCGTCGGCCACACCTGGCTGCGTGCGCCGCTGCCCCGTCCCGAAGTATCGGCGGTGCTGGCGCAGATGCGCAGGTTCTGCGACGCCGTACACAAGGGCGAGTGGCTGGGGGCGACGGGCGAGCGCATCACCGATGTGGTCAATATCGGGATCGGCGGTTCCGACCTCGGACCACGCATGGTGACGCAGGCGCTGAACGCGCATGCCATCCCCGGCCTCGCGGTACACCATGTCGCCAATCTCGACGCGGCCGACCTCGCGCTCAGGCTGAAGAGGCTGCGTCCCGAAAGCACGCTCTTCATCATCTGCAGCAAGACCTTCACCACACAGGAGACGATGCAGAACGCCGCCTCCGCACGGGCATGGCTGATGGCCGCACTGGGCGAAGCCGCCATCGCCAGACACTTTGTCGCGGTCTCGACTAATCTGGATGCGGTGGCCCGCTTCGGCATCGACCCGGCCAATGCCTTTGCCTTCTGGGACTGGGTAGGCGGGCGCTATTCGCTGTGGTCGGCAGTCGGCCTGTCGGTGGCGCTGGCCGTGGGCTATGCCAATTTCGAGAAGCTGCTCGCCGGTGCCGCTGCCATGGACGCGCATTTCTTCAGCGCGCCCGTCGGCCAGAACCTGCCGGCGCTGCTCGGCCTCCTGCAGGTGTGGAACACCAGCTTCCTCGGCGCGCCGACGCAGGCCATCCTGCCCTACAGTCAGTCGCTGGAACTGCTGCCGCGGCATCTGCAACAGCTGGAGATGGAATCCAACGGCAAGCGCGTCGATCGCGACGGCGTTGAGCTTCAAGCGCCAGCCTGCCCGGTGATCTGGGGCGAACCCGGCACCAATGGCCAGCATGCCTTCTACCAGCTGATTCACCAGGGCGGCCGCCTGATCCCCTGCGACTTCATCGCCGTGAAGAAGCCGGATCACGCTCTCGCCGGCCATCATGCCAAGCTGCTGTCCAACTGCTTTGCGCAAAGCGAGGCGCTGATGCGCGGCAAGACTCTGGCCGAAGTGCAGGCCGAGCTCGGTCCCGGCGCGGATGCGGTCCTCGCGGCCAACAAGGTCTTCCCCGGCAACCAGCCCTCGACCACGCTGCTGATGCCGGAGATCACGCCCTACACAGTCGGCCAGCTGGTCGCCCTGTATGAACACAAGACCTTCGTCGCCGCCTGTCTGTGGGACATCAACGCCTTTGACCAGTGGGGCGTGGAATACGGCAAGCAGCTGGCCGCACGCCTGCTGCCGGTGATCGAAGGCAGCGCCGAAGCCGCCGGACTCGACAGCTCCACCGCCGGGCTGATCGCCGCAAGCAGGGTATAGAATCGGGCCATGAAGTCATTTATCTCCCTGCTCGCGCTGGCCCTGTTCAGCGTTTGCGCCCACGCCGCCAAGCCCGTCACGCAAGCCGAGGCGCAGGCTTTTTTCAAGCGCATGGGTGAATTGAACATGAGCTTCGACGAGAAATACGCCGATCTCTATGCGGATGACGCCGTCGTCACCGGGCGCAAGCACGGCAGCGAGGAAACGACAACCGTCACCGGCGCGCAATGGGCGCAACTCATGCTCTTCAACCTGCCCAAGGCGAAGAAGCGCGACGACCGCTCCTCGTTCAGCAAGGCGCGCTATACCCCGCAGGGAGAGCGCATGAAGATCAATGCGGAACGCCAGGTGCTGCGCAAGTGCAATACCGATCCCGACTACTACGTGGTACTCGGCCGCCAGCCGGATGGCCGCATCCTGATCGTCGAGGAATCGTTCGCGCTGAGTGTCCCCAATCTCTGTCAATGAAGGTTCTCTTCGCCACCTCTGAAATCGCTCCCTGGGTCAAGACCGGCGGGCTTGGCGATGTCGCCGCGGCGCTGCCGCCTGCCCTGCGCCGTGCCGGTCTCGATGTGCGCGTGCTCGTGCCCTGGTATCCGGCGATTGCGCGCGCCTTTCCCGATGCGCCCATCATCGCCGAACTGCCAGCCTCTGCCGGCGTCTTTCCCGGCGCCGCCCTGCGCAGCGCTATTGCACCGGACGGCACGCCCTTGCTCCTGCTCGACTGCATGGCCTGCTACATGCGCGACGGCAATCCCTATCTTGGCAGTGATGGCCGCGACTGGCACGACAACGCGGTACGCTTCGGCCTGCTCTCGCATGTCGCCGCGCTGCTGGCGAGTGCGACAAGCCCGCTGGCCTGGCAACCCGACATCCTGCACTGTCACGACTGGCAGACGGCGCTCGCCCCGGTCTATCTGCGCTACACCCTCAAACCGGTCGCCCGCTCGGTGCTGACCATACACAATCTCGCCTTCCAGGGTCTGTTCGGCGCGCACACGCTGCGCGAACTCGCCCTGCCGCCGCAGGCATGGGCCATGGATGGCGTCGAATACCACGGCCATCTGTCCTTCCTCAAGGGCGGCCTGCAGCATGCCGACCACATCACCACGGTCAGCCCCACCTATGCCCGCGAGATCCAGACCGACACCGACGGCATGGGCATGGCCGGCCTGCTGCGTTATCGCAGCACGGCACTGACCGGCATCCTCAACGGCATCGACACCGAGCAATGGAATCCGGCCATTGATCCGCATCTGGCGGTGCATTACGCCAGTACCACGCTGGGCAACAAGGTCGGCAACAAGCAGGCGCTACAGAAAAGGCTGGGGCTTGCGGTAAGCGATGAGCAGCCGCTGTTCGGCGTGGTCAGCCGCCTCTCCGGGCAGAAGGGGCTGGA
>JAIEOJ010000158.1 GCA_019750575.1 Rhodocyclaceae bacterium
ATCAGGATGGTCTTGACTGCGCCCATCATGTTGGATGCGCCTTCAAGGTCACCGTGTCCGTCTTCCGGCACCAGCAGCTTCACACCGATCCACAGCAGCAGGACTGCACCGCCGAGCTTGATGTAGTGCATGTCGAGCAGGGCAACGGCAAAAACGGTCAGGACAATACGCAGGATGATGGCAGCAGCGCTACCCCAGAAGATGGCCTTCTTCTGCATATCGGCGGGAAGGTTGCGGCTGGCCAGTGCGATCACGACCGCGTTGTCGCCCGACAACACGATATTGATCATCATGATCTGACCCAGGGCAACCCAGAATTCCGGGGATCCGAACTCCATAAAACGACACTCCTCTATCGGTGCGCGGCGCTAGCGCCGCATTGGATTTATAGGAACAGCAACAGATTGAATATGATGCGGCGGAAAAGATACGCCAGCCTGCTTACAGCCGACTGTCCCAAACATTACGCAAAACTTACAACCCATCAAGACTAGCACTTTCAGGGGCTTAAATCCTAGGGTGCGGGAAAATTGACGACGAAGGTATTGCCAATGCCGTCCCGATCTTCCATCAAGGTCACTTCGGCGCTGTGTATCTTGGCGATTTCATTGACGATGGCCAGCCCCAGCCCGCTGCCCTCGGTATTGGAGCCGAGCAGGCGGTGGAAGCGCTCGAACACGCGCTGGCGTTCCTCGACCGGAATGGCCGGGCCGTCATCGCTGATGGCAAGGCCGGGGGGCGCGGACAGGACGCGTACCGTGACACGTCCGTTGTCCGGGGTGTAACGGATGGCATTGTCGAACAGGTTGTTGATCAGCTCCTTGAGCCGTACCGGGTCGCCATTGATATGCACTGGCGTGTCATCCCCGTCAAAGCCCAGGTCGATGCCTTTGCGCAGGGCTTCCGGCACCCACTCCATGGTCGTCTCGAAGACCAGCCGGTTCAGGTCGAGCAGCTCGAGGCGCAGGTTGCGCACGGCATTCGGTTCGTTGCGGGCCAGCGAAAGCAATTGCGAAACCAGGCGCGAGAGGCGCTCCATGCCCATGTAGATCTGGTTCATGGAGTACTTGACGCGCTCCGGGTCGCTTTCGCGCAGGACAATTTCAATCTGCGCCTTGAGCCCCGCCACCGGGGTACGCAACTGGTGGGCCGCATCCGCGATGAAGCGGTTCTGGAACTCCAGCACCTCGGACAGGCGCGCCATCAGGGCGTTGATTTCATCGACCAGCGGCCGTACGCGGCCGGGTACGCCATCCACCAGCACCGGACTGAGGTCAAGGTGGGAACGGCTGGCAATGCTGCGCTCAAGGACGCGCAGCGGAGCCAGACCGCGCACGACGCCCAGCCAGACCAGGCTGCCGACAAGAATAATGATCAGGATCTGCGGCATGACCACGCCGGCCAGGCTTTCCTGGAACAAGACACGCCGCTTGTTCAGCGTCTCGGCAAGGACGATGCGTACCTCTGCCTGGGCGGCAGGGCTGCCGTTCCGCTCGTACACACCCTGCAGCACGACGGCGCGTACCGGCTCCGCCGCCACCACGGAATCAAAGAAGACCGGGCGGTTCGACTGCAGGCGCAGCCCGACGGGGAGGGGCACAAAGGTTTCACCGGCAACCAGGGACTCGTCATCGCGCAGGACGCGGTAGAACACCCGATCCTCCGGATCCTCGAGCAAGACGAGCTCGGCGCTCTGGCTCAGATTCAAACGCACCTGTCCATCGGCCTCATGCGCGCGCAGCAGCAAGGTGCGGGCGCGCTCGGCCAGGGTGCGGTCATAGGCGACCAGGGAGAAGTGCTCGGCCACATAGTAGCTGGCAAGGCCGTCGACCAGCATCAGCAAGACCAGTGGCGACAGCAGCCAGACCAGCAACTTGCGCCGCAAGACCAGCAGTGAAGCCCATTGCAGGGGCGCCCTGCTTTCCTCGTCGCGTGTGGTCTGCGTCAGGGAGTCAAGCCACTTCATGCGCTTTTGGGTTTGTCGAGGAGATATCCCATGCCGCGCACGGTGCGCACGTTGAAGTCGGCAAACTCGAGCTTTTTGCGCAGACGGTGTACATATACCTCGATCGCATTGCTGCCCACCTCATCCCCCCAGCCGTAGAGGTGATCGACCATCTGCTCCTTGCTCACCACCCGTCCCTCGCGCATCAGCAGAAGCTCGGCCAGGGCAAGTTCGCGGGCGGTCAGCTCAACCGGTTCCTCGCCATAGAACAGCCGCCGCCCAACCGTATCGAAGCGCAGCTGCCCGTGCACCAGCTCCGAGCTGGCGCCGTAATGACCACGGCGGATCAGGGCGCGCGCGCGCGCCTCGAATTCCGGCAGGTCGAAAGGCTTGGTCAGATAATCATCCGCGCCGAGATCCAGGCCATAGACCCGATCTTCCAGCGTGTCGCGCGCCGTCAGCAGCAACACCGGGATCTGCGAGCGGCGTGAGCGCAACTGGCGCAGCACCTCGAAGCCGTCCATCTTGGGGAGGCCGACATCGAGCACGACCAGATCGTAACCATGCGTGGTCAGGATCTCGTTCGCCGAGGCACCATCGCGCGCGAGATCGACGGCATAGGCCGCCTGGGTCAGGCAGCGGGTCAGCGCATCGGCCAGCAGCGTGTCGTCCTCGACCACCAGGATGCGCATGGGACGTGCCTCAGCCTAGGGTTTCGAGGCGCAGGCGGATCACCTTGCGCTTCACCACCGGCAGTGCCTCGATCTTGGCGATGGCGGCATCGACACCCTTCTCGCGCACCAGATGTGTGAGGATGATGATATCGGTCTGCTCTTCGCCCTCGTCCGGCTCGCGCTGCACCATGGCATCGATGGAAATGCCGTGGTCGGCGAGGATGCGGGTGATGTCGGCGAGTACGCCCGGCTTGTCCTCGACGCGCAGGCGCAGGTAGTAGCTGGTCTCCACTTCGCTGATCGGCAGGATGGGGGTATTCACCACGGCATCCGGCTGGAAGGCCAGGTAGGGAACGCGGTGTTCGGGATCGGCATCCAGCACGCGCGCAATATCCACCAGATCGGCGATCACGGCGCTGGCGGTCGGCTCGGCGCCGGCGCCCTTGCCGTAGTGCAGCGTGGCGCCGACGGCATCGCCCTGTACCAGGACGGCATTCATGGCACCTTCGACATTGGCGATCAGGCGACGCGCCGGAATCAGGGTCGGATGCACGCGCAGTTCGACACCTTCCGAGGTCCAGCGCGTGATGCCGAGAAGCTTGATGCGATAGCCGAGCTGTTCGGCGTACTTGATATCGTCGGCTTCCAGCTTGCTGATGCCTTCGATGTGGGCGCCCTCGAACTGCATCGGAATGCCGAAGGCGAGTGCCGACAGGATGGTGATCTTGTGCGCGGCATCCACGCCCTCGATATCGAAGGTCGGATCGGCCTCGGCATAGCCGAGGCGCTGCGCTTCCTTGAGCACGTCGGCGAAGGGCAGGCCCTTGTCGCGCATCTCGGACAGAATGAAGTTGGTGGTGCCGTTGATGATGCCGGCGATCCACTGGATACGGTTGGCCGACAGGCCTTCGCGTACCGCCTTGATGATGGGGATGCCACCGGCCACCGCCGCCTCGAAGGCAACCACGACGCCCTTCTTCTGCGCCGCGGCAAAAATCTCGTTGCCGTGCGTCGCCAGCAGCGCCTTGTTGGCAGTCACGACATGCTTGCCGTTTTCAATCGCCTTGAGCACCAGGTCCTTGGCCACGCCGTAACCGCCGATCAGCTCGACGACGACATCGACTTCCGGATCATTGACCACGGCAAACGCATCATCGGTGATGCGCGCCTTGCCTCCGGCAACCTGCCTGGCAAGCTCGACGTTCTTGTCGGCGACGGCAATGATGCGAATCGGACGGCCGGCGCGACGGGTGATCTCGGCCTCATTGCGGGACAGGACGGTGAAGGTGCCACCGCCAACGGTGCCGATGCCGAGGAGACCTACATTGATTGGTTTCATGGTTTTCAGTGATTGGGGTCTAGGGGCGAGGGATTGGGGAAAAGTCCTGGGGTTCTAGCCCCCGGACTCTGGCCCCTGATCCCTGCTTTCATGCATGACGTTTGCGATAGCTCTCGAGGAAGCGGGCGATGCGACCGATGGCCTCGGTCAGGTCATCGGCATTGGGCAGGAAGACCACGCGGAAGTGGTCGGGCTTGGGCCAGTTGAAGCCCGAGCCCTGCACCAGCAGGACCTTCTCGGCCTCGAGCAGTTCGAGAATGAATTGCTGGTCGTCCTTGATCGGATACATCTCGGGATCAAGGCGCGGGAACAGATACATGGCGCCTTTGGGCTTGACGCAGGTGACACCGGGAATCGCCGTCAGCAGCTCCCAGGCCAGGTCACGCTGCTTGCCCAGGCGGCCGGTCGGCACGACCAGATCGTCGATGCTCTGGTAGCCACCAAGCGCGGTCTGGATGCCGAACTGGGCCGGCACATTGGCGCACAGGCGCATCGAGGCCAGCAGGGTCAGGCCCTCGATGTAGTCATGGGCACGCGCCTTGTCGCCCGAGACGATCATCCAGCCAGCGCGAAAACCGGCCGCACGGTAGTTCTTGGAGAGGCCGCCGAAGGTAATGAAGAGCACATCCTCGGCCAGCGAGGCGATCGAGGTGTGGGTCGCGCCATCGTAGAGCACCTTGTCGTAAATCTCGTCGGCGTAGATGATGAGATTGTGCTCGCGCGCGATCTGGACGATTTCCTTGAGGACCGCGTCCGGATACAGGGCACCGGTCGGATTGTTCGGGTTGATGACGACGATGGCCTTGGTGTTTGGCGTGATCTTGGCGCGCATATCGGCCAGATCAGGCAACCACTCGTTTTCCTCGTCGCAAAGATAATGTGTCGCGGTCCCGCCGGACAGGCTCACCGCGGCCGTCCACAGCGGATAGTCGGGCGCCGGCACCAGGACTTCGTCGCCGGCATTCAGCAATGCATTCATGGCCATGACGATCAGCTCGGACACGCCGTTGCCGATGTAGATGTCGTCGACCTTCACACCCGGGATCTTCTTTTCCTGGGTGTAGTGCATGATGGCCTTGCGCGCCGCAAACATGCCCTTGGAATCGCTGTAGCCGGAGGCGGCCGAGAGATTGAGGATCATGTCCTGAATGATCTCGTCCGGCGCGATGAAGCCGAAAGGCGCGGGATTGCCGATGTTCAGCTTGATGATGCGCTGACCATCCTCCTCCATCTGCTTCGCTCGTGCCATGACTGGTCCACGTATGTCGTAGAGGACATTGGCCAGCTTGCTGGACTTGAGCACGGGCTGCATGAAAAGCGCCATCCTTTCGGGAAGTTAGGGAAACGAACTGCAGAAAACGGGGGGAAAATGGCAGCTGACGCCGGAATCGTCCGGGTGACGCCATTATCGGGAAAGGTGTAATCTTACCCAAGCCCATGTTGCACCGCAACGCCAGTACTGTTCCCGCCTGATGAAACTTCATACCGACCCCCGCACCGGCAACACCGTCACCGCTCATGGTGAGGGCTATGTTGCCATCAATGGCGAACGCCACGCCGGCAGCCTGATCGTCCAGCCCGATGCCCTGGATACGACATGGCAGGTTGCCAGCATCGCCGCGCTCGAACCCGCCCACATCGAGCGCCTGCTCGCCACCGGCGCCGACATCCTGATTCTCGGCACCGGCCGGCGCCAGCAGTTTCCGCCGCTGGCGCTGCTCAAGCCGGTCATCGCTGCCGGCCGCACCGTGGACGTCATGGATACCTCGGCTGCCTGCCGCACCTACAACATCCTGATGTCCGAAGGCCGCACCGTGGCCGCCGCCCTGATCATCGAATGACGACATCTTTCTGCCGTCCGGACAGCGCGGCATGAACAGCCTCAGCCTGGGCCTGATCCTCAGCGGTGTGCTGCTCAACGCCATCGCACAACTGCTGCTGAAAGCCGGCACCAATGCGGTCGGCCATTTTGCCTTTCATGCCGGCAACATTGTCCCGGTGGGACTCAAGCTCGCGCTGCAGCCCTACATACTCGGCGGCGTCGCCTGCTATGCCGTCAGCCTAGTGGTCTGGATCATGGCCCTGTCACGCGTGCCGGTCAGCATTGCCTACCCGATGCTGTCCATCGGCTATGTCATCAATGCCTTCATCGCCTATCACTGGTTCGGCGAGCCGCTTTCGGCCCAGAAGCTCCTCGGCATCGGCCTCATCATCATAGGCGTGGTCCTTGTGACGCGCTCCTAGAATCACCTGTCCAGAACTCAATGCGCCAGCTCGCTCTACGCATCACAGCATCCACCTACCGCGGCACCCTGCAAGGCATCCCGAACCTGGTTGAACTGCTCCGCCGCCACAATGTCGGCGCCACCTTCCTGTTCTCACTCGGCCCCGACCACAGCGGGCGAGCCTTCAGACGCCTGTTTCGCGCCGGTCACTTCCGCCAGGCCCGCCGCACGCGTGCGTTTTCCCACTATGGCATCGCCACCCTGCTCACCGGTACCGTGTTGCCCGCGCCGCATATCGGTCGGCGCGCAGCAGCCGTCCTGCGGGGCGTGCGTGACAGCGGTTTCGAAGTCGGCCTGCAGGGCTGGGATCGCTACACCTGGGAAGAATGCATCACCAGCGCCGATGCAGCGTGGACCGAACGCCAGATGGCCCTGGCTGCCGACACTTACGCCGACATCTACCAGACCACGCCGACCCTGCATGGCGCCGCCGGCTGGCAGATGAACGCCCACGCCCTGCGCCTGACCCAGCGCATGGGCATGAAGTACGCCAGCGATACGCGCGGCACCCACCCCTACATTCCGGTGCAGAACGGCGAAATCATACTGTGCCCGCAGATTCCGACCACCCTGCCCTGCACCGGCGAATTGCTCGGCTTCAATGGGGTCAGCGAAGACAATGTTGCCGAGGCATTACTGGCGCTGACCGCCGGCGCAAACGACCATCCCCACGTGTTCACGCTGAGCGCGGAACGCGAGGGCATGAAGCTCGCGCCGGTGCTCGAAAAATTGCTGACAGGCTGGCATGAACAGGGATACAGTATCACTGCGATGCAGGACATCGCAGATCAACTCGATCGCGACACCCTGCCCCATCATCAGGTCATCCGCGGCTCTGTGCCTGGCCGCATCGGGACCCTGATGGTGCAAGGTGCCGAATTTCTGGCAAATTGGAAAGACGCAGCCTGAAGTACGCGGGTGCTTCACTGCGCAGGAGGCACGAATGACTGAAGCCGTCGGACTCAAGGTCCCGGACTTTTCGCTACCCGCCACCAGTGGCGGTACCTTCCAGCTCGCAGCACATGCGGGCCACCCCCTCGTCATCTACTTCTATCCCAAGGACAGCACCCCCGGTTGCACTACCGAGGCCGGCCAGTTCCGCGATCTGCATGCGGAATTCGCCAGGCTGGGCTGCCCGGTCTTCGGCGTCTCGCGCGACAGCATCAAGTCGCACGAGAACTTCAAGGCCAAGCTGGAATTGCCTTTCGAGCTGCTCTCCGATCCGGACGAGCTCGCCTGCGGGCTGTTCAACGTGATGAAGATGAAGAACATGTACGGCAAGCAGGTGCGCGGCGTCGAGCGCAGCACCTTCCTGATCGATGCAAAGGGAGTCTTGCGCCAGGAATGGCGCGGCGTGAAGGTGGACGGTCACGCCCGGGCAGTGCTCGAAGCAGTCCAGTCGCTGTAATCCGGTAACGCTAAAAAAGGGAAACCATGGCCACGAAGCGTGCAGCACCCGGCAAGGCAGGCAGCAAGACCACAGCAAACACCCGGCTCTTCGTCCTCGATACCAACGTGCTCATGCACGATCCGTTGTCGCTTTACCGCTTCGAGGAGCACGATATCTACGTGCCCATCATGACGCTGGAGGAGCTCGACAACAACAAGAAGGGCACCACCGAAGTCGCCCGCAATGCGCGCCAGGCCAGCCGCATGCTCGATGACATCGTCTCCGGCAGCGAACATGACATCGCGTCCGGGATTGCGCTGAGCGGCCCTTCGCGCGATCTCGCCAGCGGCAGTCTGTTCCTGCAGAGCGAGGCCATCAACGGCAACCTGCCGCCCTCCCTGCCGACCGCCAAGGGCGACAACCAGATTCTCGCGGTAGTCATGTACCTGTCGGAGAAGTTTCCGAAGCGCGAAGTCATCCTGGTGTCCAAGGACATCAACATGCGCATCAAGGCCCGCACCCTGGGCCTGCTCGCGCAGGACTACTTCAACGACAAGGTCCTTGAAGACACCGACCTGCTGTACACCGGCTCGCGCGAACTCCCCGCAGACTTCTGGGACAAGCACGGCAAGGACATGGAATCGTGGAAGGAGGAAGGCCGCAACCTCTACCGTATCAAGGGCCCGCTGTGTTCGGAAATGCTGGTCAATGAATACGTGCACATGGAGAGCCCGGACCCGAATGAGCGTCCGTTCAACGCCATCGTGCAGGAGGTCACTGGCAAGACTGCCGTCCTCAAGACCCTGGTCGACTACACGCATACCAAGAATGCCATCTGGGGCGTCATCGCCCGCAACCGCGAGCAGAATTTCGCGCTCAACCTGCTCATGGATCCGGAGATCGACTTCGTCACCCTGCTCGGCCAGGCCGGCACCGGCAAGACGCTGCTCACGCTGGCGGCCAGCCTGACCCAGGTGCTGGAAACCAAGCGCTACTCCGAGGTCATCATCACCCGCGTCACCGTACCCGTCGGCGAGGACATCGGTTTCCTGCCGGGCACCGAAGAGGAAAAGATGACGCCGTGGATGGGTGCACTCGAAGACAATCTCGATGTACTCAACAAGCCCGCCGACACCGATCCGGCTCACGCCGGCCAGGGTGGCAACTACGGCGGCGACTGGGGTCGCGCCGCGACCATGGACCTGATCCGCAGCCGCATCAAGATCAAGTCGCTGAACTTCATGCGCGGCCGCACCTTCCTCAACAAGTTCCTCATCATCGACGAGGCGCAGAACCTGACGCCCAAGCAGATGAAAACGCTGATCACCCGCGCCGGCCCCGGCACCAAGGTCGTGTGTCTGGGCAATATCGCCCAGATCGATACGCCCTACCTGACCGAGGGCAGCTCGGGCCTGACCTATGTCGTTGACCGCTTCAAGGGCTGGCCGCACTCTGGCCACATCACCCTGCAACGCGGTGAGCGTTCAAGACTCGCCGACCACGCTGCCGAAGTCCTGTAAAAAAACGCCCGGTTGCAACCGGGCGTTTTTACTTGAGCGTCATTTGCAACGCTGGCGGCTTGGCCTGCCACCCGAGCGCTGCAAGGCGCAGGCAGCATCACCTGACAAGCGTGCGCAACACACAATAAAAAACCCCGCCCTGCGGGCGGGGTTTCGAGTGGGCTGACCTTACTCGTTGGCAACGACAAGCAGGGTAAGTGCGGCGCCGATGCCGGCCGGGAGCCCGTACTTTTCGAGCTTGGACTCCTCGCCCTGGGCGATGACCTCGACCGGCACATCCGAGATTTCCATGACACGGTTGGTCAGGGAGCCTTCGATCAGGCGCGTGAAGGAGTTCTTGCGCCCGGTGCCGATGACGATTTCATTGATGCCCATCGCCTTGGCGGTTGCGTGGATGACTTCGGCCTTGTCGCCGTGGCCGACATGGCTCTCGAACGGCACACCGTACTGCGTCAGCAGGTCACGTGCCGGCTTGAGCGTCTTTTCGGCTTCGTCGTTGTGGTAGGCATCGAGATCACGCTGCGATACAAAGCGGGTGATCTCCTGCGGCAGGCGCGTGCACACATGCAGCAGATGCACTTCGAGGTTCTTGTCCTCGATATAGCGGTTGATGACGTGGCGGACCGCACCTTGGGCGAATTCCGAACCATCAACGGGGATGAGTACCTTGAGCATGACTGTCTCCTAGAGTAGTAGTGGTGCTGCGTAAGTTTCCGGTTGTACCCGGTCATTCACTGCCTGAGCTTTTGCTATTGCGGATTTCCCATATCAAGCACCTTCAAGTCTGACCACCATTCCGACGATGTCGCCATCGCCACGCCTGGTCTCGCTTGTGCACCTGAAAAATCCCAGGCCACCGGTGTTACCGGGGGCGAACCCCGTGTTGTCGGTAACACCCTCCGCACATACCTGCTGCGGAAGCTACTCCCCTGTGCTCCGGAGATCTCCCCGTCGCAGTGCACATTGCTGCTGCACGATTTCACTATAGATCATGCATAAATTTTTGTTAAATGAACATTCATAATTTTTTGCATTAAAGAACGTGGGGGTAAAACCAGGGACAGCATGATTCTGATCATGAAGGGCAATGCCGGGCAGCCTCCGGCTTGGATACGCTGCGCCCGCCAATACTTCAGCACGCTGAAAAGGCCGCGGGATACGTTGCCAAGCGCGCCACCCGCGAGAGGTGGCCCTGACAGCGCACATGATTGATGAATAGCCCATGCGGAGCAAAACGAGAAGCACCGGTAGTGAAAATAAAAACCCCGCCGGCTTGGCGGCGGGGTTGACGGCAAAGGACCTATTCGTTTGCGACGAAAAGCAGCGCCAGGGCTGCGCCAAGGCCGGCCGGCAAGCCGTACCTTTCGAACGGCGACTCCTTGCGGCCGGCAATCACTTCAACCGGCACATCGGCACGGCTCATGACCTGGTGCGTGAGCGAGCCCTCGATCAGGCGGGTAAGGGCATTCTTGCGTCCCGTACCCATCACGATCTCGTCGACACCCAGGCTGCGCGCCTGATGGTCAATGCACTCGGCCTTGTCACCGCGCGCTGTATGGCGCTCATACGGAACACCGAAGTTCTCCAGCACCTCGCTCGGGCCGGCAAAGGCCTTGCGCGCCTCGTCACGGTAGTGGCTGGCGATGTCGTAAGCGGACAGATAGCCAGCGATGGCCTTGGGCAGCGGCGTCGCGACATGCAGCAGATGCACCTTGATCCCACCTGACTGGACATGACGATTGCTGATGTGGCGTACCGCATTGATGGCGTTGTCCGAGCCATCGACCGGAATCAGAACCTTGCGCATGATCTTGTCTCCTGTTGAAATTTGACGATTGGATCTGAGCGAAACCGCTTATTCGCTGGCAACAAAGAGCAGGGCCAGGGCAGCGCCAAGACCCGCCGGCAAGCCAAACTTCTCCGCGGGTGAGACTTCGCTGCCGGCAATCACCTGGACAGGTACCTGCACCAGTTCCAGGACCCGATTCGTCACCGAATCCTCGATCAGACGGGTCAGCGAGTTCTTGCGTGCGGTACCAATCACGATTTCATCGGCATGCAGGCGCTGTGCAATCCGATTAATGGTCGGCGCCTTTTCACCGAGCTCCACGTGTTCAGCGTGCGGAATCGAAAATCGATCCAGCAAGGCCCGAGCCGGTGCCAGTGCCTTGTTGGCCTCGTCCCGATGGAAGCTCTCGCGCTCGCCGCGCTTGAGGAAGCGGGCAATGTGCTGGGACAGCGGCGTACGCACATGCACCAGGTGCACTTCCAGCCCCCCCTCGTTGACACAGCGGTTGGCCACATGCTGCACCGCAAGCAGGGAGTTGGGCGAGTCGTTCACCGGCACCAGGATCTTGCGCACCGAACGCATGCCCTCGGCGACCACTGCCGCAGGCGTGACATCGGCGGAGACGACGCGATCGGCGACATTGCGACGTGCAATCGAGGCGTTCATCCAGTAGCCACCACCCAGCACACCACCGATCACGAGTGCATACACCAGCGGCGAGAACCAGGCATTGGCTGCGACGAATTCCTTCAGCACCGGCTCATGCACGATCATGCTGGCAGCCGTCAGGGCAAGTACACCACCGCCGATATAGATGATCGAGGGATAACGCTCGACGAAACGAAGGATCAGCTGGCTACCCCAGATCATGATCGGAACGCTGATGAGCAGGCCCAGGACCACAAGCAGGAAGCTGCCATGTGCCGCGCCTGCAACGGCAAGCACATTGTCCAGCCCCATCACGGCATCCGCGATCACGATGGTTTTCATCGCACCCCAGAAGCTGTCAGCGGCATTCACATGCTCGCTTTCATCCTTGTGGTCGGTAAGCAGCTTGAAGGCGATCCAGACCAGCAAGGCACCACCCAGCAGCATCAGACCCGGAACCTTGAGCAGCCAGACCACGACCAGGGTCATGGCCGTGCGTACGGCAATGGCGCCAGCCGTACCCCAGATGATTGCTTTTTTACGCTGCGTGGCAGGCAAATTGCGCGCAGCCAGCGCAATGACGATTGCATTGTCCCCTGCAAGCACCAGGTCGATCATGATGATCGCCAATAGTGCCGAGAAGAACTCGGCGGACAGGATTTCCATTTTCAAATCTCCGTTGGTTCGTTGATGGTCTCGTTCCTGGTCTCGCACTGCCTTGCGGCATCAAGCGCCACCGGGGTTGCCCCGGGCTGTCGGTGACGCTCATGGCCTTACTGCTGCCATCGCTACTCCCCACGCCTGAATTATTCGTACGGGATAGACACAAGGGAAATGAAGATTTGAAATGGTTAGGATTACATTGCAGGAAATTGCATTGCCCTATTCAATGCCGGCCATGAAGAAATGCAATGAATGAGGAACTAAAAATACTTGATGCAGTCAATATCGCTGTGCTGTAATGAATCAAGCGCCACCGCAAGGTGGCGATGCTCCCGCAAAGGGGAGTAGCTTCTGCGGCCGATTGATATTCTGCCGCTGCGCGGTTGCCGTCATTTCAGGGGAAACCCTCGGCAGCATCGGCGACCGGAGTACGCACCCTGCGGACTCCGTGTTTGTAAGCGAGACCTTTGTTCGCCCCGCCAGGCATTGTCCGGCAGGCACAAGGTCTTCCGGCATTTGCCGGATGTGGTTCAACGCTTGCAGAAAAGGTCGCACCATGCCCCACCGCAACATACGCCGCTTCCTCAAACACGGGATGATGCCGCAACTCAGCGTCTTCGAGGCCGTCGCGCGCCACGGCAACTACACCAAGGCCGGCGAGGAACTCTTCATGGCCCAGCCGACGGTGTCGGTGCAGATGAAGAAGCTCACGGAAACCGTCGGCACACCGCTGGTCGAGCAAATCGGCAAGCGGATCTATCTGACCGAGGCAGGCAAGATGCTTTATGCCGTCTGCCAGGAAGTGTTTGGCACGCTGCACACCCTGGATGACAAGCTGAACCAGCTGGGCGGACTTTCAGTCGGTCGGCTGCAGCTTGCCGTCAGCACCACGGCGCGTCACTTTGCGCCGCGCATGCTCGGCGACTTCGCCAAGCACCATCCGGACATCCAGCTCAGCCTGCAGATCCACAATCGGCAAACGCTGCTCGAACGCATGGCCGACAACCTCGACGATCTTTATATCTTCGACATTCCGCCCAGCCCCGAGGAACAGGCCGTCGTCACCCAGCGCATTCTGCCCAACCCGATGGTGGCGCTGGCCCCGCCTGATCATCCGCTCGCGGGGCGCAAGCAGATACCGTTCGAAGAGTTCGCCACCCTGCCTTTCCTGATGCGAGAGTCAGGCTCGGGGACACGCATGGTCGCGGAAGAATTGTTTGCCAAACATGGTTTGCAAGCTGAAGTGCGCATGGAGCTCGGCAGTAACGAGGCCATACGCGAAGCCATCGCCTCCGGCCTGGGCGTATCCATCCTGTCGCGCTATACACTCGGACAGGAAGCGCCGGCGGAAAAACTGGCGATGCTCGATGTGGTCGGTCTGCCGGTCGAACACCACTGGGTCTTCGCCTATCCGATCGGAAAACAGCTGCCGGCAATAGCGGAAAACTTCATGAGCTTCACCCGCCGCGAGAGCAAGGAGATCGCGCTCAACTACCTCACCAAGACAAGGGTGCAGTAAGCTGCACCCTTGCCCTCTTGACTACCTTCCCCCTAGCCCCCTTCCCGAGGAAGGGGGTAACTTCATTACGCCAAGCGGAATTTAATAGTCGCCGCCGCCCGGCACGTAGCTGCTGCTGCCGGGTGCGAAGTTGACGAACTTGGTGTACTCGCCGAGGAAGGTGAGCATCACTGGGCCGGTCGGGCCGTTACGGTGCTTGCCGACGATGGCTTCGGCCATGCCCTTGTTGTCGGGCTTGTCCTTGTTGTAGTACTCGTCGCGGTACATCATGATGATGATGTCGGCATCCTGCTCGATGGCGCCGGATTCGCGCAGATCGCTCATCAGCGGACGCTTGTCGTTGCGCTCTTCCACCTTCCGCGACAGCTGCGACAGCGCAATCACCGGCACCTGCAGTTCCTTGGCCAGCGACTTGATCGAGCGCGAAATCTCGGAGATTTCCGTGGCGCGATTTTCGTTCTCGCGCGCCGAAGTCATCAGCTGCAGGTAGTCGATCACGATCAGGCCGAGCTTGCCGTACTGGCGGTGCAGGCGGCGGGCACGGGCGCGCAGGTCGTTCGAGTTGATGGCACCGGTTTCATCAATGTGGATATTGGCCTCGTGCAGCTTGCCGAGGGCCATGGTCATCTTGTCCCA
>JAIEOJ010000066.1 GCA_019750575.1 Rhodocyclaceae bacterium
CTCAACATGAATGCGCTGATGAGCGTCGCGGTCAGCGGCGCCTTCCTGATCGGCGAGTGGCCGGAGGCGGCCATGGTGATGACGCTGTATGCCATCGCCGAACTGATAGAGGCCCGTGCGGTGGATCGTGCGCGCAATGCAATCAAGAGCCTGATGGCGCTGGCGCCGGAGGAAGCCGAGCTGATGCAGGCGGACGGGAGCTGGCAGCGCGTGCCGGCTGCCGCCGTGGCGCTGGACGCCATCGTTCGCGTCCGTCCCGGTGCGCGCATTCCGCTGGATGGCGTGGTGACCTCGGGCAGTAGCGCGGTGAATCAGGCCGCAGTCACCGGCGAGAGCCTTCCGGTCGACAAGCAGGTCAGCGACCCCCTCTACGCCGGCACCATCAACGCAGACGGCACGCTGTTCTTCCGCGTTACCGCGCTGGCCGGCAACAGCACGCTGGCGCGCATCATCCATGCGGTCGAGGAGGCCCAGGCGACCCAGGCACCGACGCAGCGTTTCGTGGACAAGTTCGCGGCCATCTACACGCCCTGCGTTTTCTTCATCGCCGTTGCGGTGGCGGTGCTGGCCCCGCTGGCTTTCGGCTGGGCCTGGCTGGATGCGCTGTACAAGGCGCTGGTGCTGCTGGTCATCGCCTGCCCCTGTGCGCTGGTGATTTCAACGCCGGTCACGGTGGTCAGCGGCCTCGCCGCGGCGGCGCGCCGCGGCATCCTGATCAAGGGCGGCGTCCATCTGGAGAATGCGCGAAAACTCAAGGCGATTGCGCTCGACAAGACCGGCACCCTCACCGAGGGGCGGCCGCGTCTGGTCGCGCATGCGGCCTGGAACGGTCATGCGCATGTCGAAGCCATTGCTGCTGCACTGGCGCAGGCTTCCGATCATCCGGTCGCGCAGGCGATTGCCGCGGCGCTGCCGCCGACCGCGCTGACCGCCCTTGATCTGACCGCGCTCGCCGGGCGCGGCGTGCAGGCCACGGTGGATGGCCAGGTCTATGTGCTCGGCAATCATCGCCTGATCGAGGAGCGCAGCCAGTGTTCGCCTGAACTAGAAGCCTGGCTGGCCGAGCACGAAAGCCAGGGCCGGAGCGTCACCCTGCTGGCCGGCGCGGACGGCGTGATGGCCGTCTTCGCGGTGGCCGACACGATCCGCGATTCCGCACAGCAGGCTATCGCCGAGCTGGCGCGTCTGGGCATCGTCGTGGTCATGCTGAGTGGCGACAATCAGGCAACGGCAGACGTGATTGCGCAACAGGCCGGCATAGGCGAGGCGCGCGGCAACCTGCTGCCGGAAGACAAGCTGCGCGCGATCAGGGCCATGCAGGCCGAACACGGCATGGTGGCGATGACGGGCGACGGCATCAACGACGCACCGGCGCTGGCTCAGGCCGACCTCGGCGTGGCCATGGGCGCAGCCGGGACCGACACCGCCATGGAGGCCGCCGATGTGGTGGTGATGAACGACGACCTGCGCCGCATCCCCGAGGCCGTGCGCCTGTCGCGCCGGACCAATGCGGTGCTGTGGCAGAACATCGCCCTGGCGCTCGGCATCAAGGCGGTATTTCTGGTCTGGGCCATCTTCGGCGAGGCGACCATGTGGATGGCGGTGTTTGCCGACATGGGCGCCAGCCTGCTCGTGGTGGGCAATGGCCTGCGCCTCTTGCGCGCGGCCGGGCGCGACTGAGGACGCGGTGGGCGACGCTGGCCGTTTCAGTCCTGGTGCCAGCGCAGGTCGCCGCACAGCACGCGCGTCTGCTTGCCCTGGTGGAAGGCGATCGAGAGGGTGATGCAGAGGTTGCCGGTGGTGGCGGACAGATAGGGCCGCGTGGTCTGCACCAGTCCGAAGTGCTCGATGGCGCGGCGGAAGTAGGGGCGTCGCGACCAGCGTGCGCCATGAATCCCGGCAATCGGCGTATAGCGGCTGGCGGCGCCCTGGGTGTGCGTGCTGCGCCAGACATTGGCGCCGACCTGCAGGCCGTGGCCGTCGAGCAGATAGCAGAACTCGGCATCCGGCAGTTCGAGGAAGGCACGGCTGGCGCCGGCCAGATCCTCGCTGCGCAGCGCCAGCTCCGTGGCAGCCTTGACGATGGCCTGCTCGTAGGGCGCGATGCGTTCGCGCCGCTGGCGATAATCGTGATGACTGTCGTGCTCGTAGCGCTCCCACAGCGCCGTCACGGAGGGAATGATCTGATGGATGGGCAGGGGTGCCGGCGCCGGTCGTGCGAAATAGTAGCCCTGGGCAAAGTCGATGTCGGCTTCCAGCGCGATCATGGCCTGCGTTTCCGTTTCTATGCCTTCCAGCAAAACCATCGCCCCGGCCTCGTGCAGCATGTTCACGATGCGCGGCAGCATGCGTCGGGCGCGCGCATCGCTTTCGCACTGCACGGCGAAGCGCCGGTCCAGCTTGACGATCTCGGGTGCGACCTGCCAGATGCGGTCGAAGTTGGAGTGGCCGGCGCCGAAGTCGTCGATGGCCAGCATGCAACCCAGCTCGCGCAGATAGCCCACGTTGTTGCGGAAGCTTTCCTCGTCGCCGATCATGTCTTCGAGGATCTCGATGACGACCCTGCCGGGTTGCAGGCCGTTGTGCGCCAGCAGTTCGGCCATGAAGGCCTTGCGGTTGGCCTGCTGCGCGCGCGTGAAGCTTTCCGGATGGATGTTGAGGAAGAGCCAGCCCTCGCGCACCGCATGCGCATTGGCCACATGCAGGGTGCGGCAGAGGCGGTCCAGATGCAGGATGTCGTTGCTGGCGATGGCGAGATCGAGCAGTTGCGGTGGCGCGACGGCCTGGCCGTCCGCGCCCTGTGCGCGCAGCAGGCCTTCGTGGCCGACCACGCGCGCATGGGTGAGACTGATGATGGGCTGGAATGCGCTGCTGCAGAGGTGGTCGCCATAACGCGCGACCAGCTTGCCGCTGGCATCGGTCTGCAGTTGTTCATGCAGGCTGCGGTGATTCAGGTCGGTAGAGTCTGTCAATTCCTTGTCCAGCGGGCTGTGCTGATTGTCATGTCTGGCTTCAAGCAGCAAGCATGCCATTCGAATGGCATGTCGTGTTGTTGATGAAAAGGCACCCCGGTCTGCGTGACGGTGCAGTTTTTTCTGCGCGCCAGGTCATGCCAGCAGCATAGCTTGCTAAAATGGCGTAGCGCTGGAATGCCTTGCGTGATCCCGCATTCCGACTTTCGGCAACCAGTCTGTCTATACTGAAGCTTCAAGATCCTGTCCGTGTCCGGTATGCAGCCCACCCCCGAGTCCACTGTCGAAGCCGATGCGACTTTGACATTCAAGGGCATCAACATTCCGCCGCGCCCTGCGCTGCTGATGGCCTTGCAGCGTGAGATGCGCAAGGATGACCCGGACTTCCGCAAGATCGGCCAGCTGCTGCGCCGCGATGCCGGCATGGCCGGCAGTCTGCTCAAGAGCGCGAACTCCGCCTTCTACGGCACACAGCGTCATGTCGAGACCATCGAGGATGCCATCACCCTGGTCGGCATGGAACAGTTCAGTGCACTGATGACCGGGCTCATCACGCGCAAGGTGCTGGCCAGCGGCGCCATGATGATGGCGCGTTTCTGGGACGTGTCGGAAAAGCGCTCCATCGGCATGGGCCACATCGCCCGCCAGACGCGGCTCTTCGGTTCCGAGCTGGCCTTCAGTTTCGGGCTCTTCTGCGATATCGGCATCCCCCTGCTCAAGGCGCATTACCCGGCCTATCTGCAAACCCTGCAGCTTGCCAATCACGGCTCCGAGCGCTTCACCCAGATCGAGGATGAGCACCACGGCGTCAACCACACCGCCGCCGGCGCCTTTCTCGCCGAAACCTGGGGCATTGCCGACCACGCGGTGCAGGCGATTGCCCTGCACCATACGCTCTCCGCCCTGCACGACGGCCACGTGCCGCAGACGGTGCGCCGCCTGATTGCCGCCAATCTGCTGGTGGATCGCGCCATCCAGGAGTTCCGCAGCGAGGCCGGCTACAGCAGCGATCACGACTACAGCGAGTGGAACGTCGCCTGTGCGCCGGCCATCGTCACCATGGGCATCACTCCGCTGCAGGCGGAAAACCTGTGCGCCGAACTCAAGCAGCGTTTCGCCAACCCCTTGCCGAATTGAGGCCGGTGGCTGCCTGAATGCTCAGGCCGCTGCGCTGTGCGCCAGGCGCTTCAGTTCCGGTACGCAGGAGCCGCATGAGGTGCCGCACTTCTTTCGCTCCTGCAGCGTCTTCAGGTCGCAACCTGTTTTGTACTCGGCCAGGATCTCGCTCTCGCTGACGTCGTAGCAATTGCAGACGATGCGGCCGCGCGACTTGCCGGCTACCGGCGGGCGCGACAGCGGGGCCAGCAGCCACTTGCGCGCTTCCGCCGTGGAGGCGCCGGTGGCCATCAACTCTTCCAGCCAGTCCGACGCTGCCACCTCGCCGGCGAGACGCACCACGGTCAGTGTGTTGCTCGCTATCATGGCGCGCTTCTGGATGCCGCGGCCGGGATCGTCAAGGCGCAGCGCCATGCTGGCCTGCAGGCCGAGGGCGCTGTCGAGGTCGGCGAGATCTTCTGCTGCCATCGGTTCTTCCATCCAGGCACGCAGCACGATCACGGCGGTGTCGCGTCCGGCCAGACCCAGCGTGGCGTGGGCGAAGCGCGGCAGCCAGGCCTGCAATTTGGGCAGGCGCGCCATGACCTCGGCAGCGTCGGCGCCCGGTGCCACGCGGCACATGGCGACCAGCCGCCACTTGGGATCGAACTTCTCGACGCGGATCGAGGTGTGCTTGAGCTCGGGCTGCTTGGAGGTCGGATCGTAGGTTTCCGGCATCAGCACATTGGCGCCGCCGTTGTCCATGAAGTGCCGGCCCCAGTGCATGGCCATGAAGGCGAGGCCGGGACGCAGGCTGTCGCTGGCGCGCACGCGCACCACGATCTTGCCGCGCTTGTTGGCGGCCTTGACCAGGTCGCCGTCCTTGAGGTCGCGGCGCTGCATGTCGGTCCGGTTGAGTTCGATCACCGCCTCGCGCTCGTGCGCGTACAGGCGCGCGACGCTGCCGGTGCGGCTCATGCCGTGCCACTGGTCGCGCAGGCGGCCGGTAGTCAGGCGCAGGGGAAAGCGCGCATCGGTGACATCCACCGTGCCGATATGCCGGGTCGGCAGGAAGCGCGCCTTGCCGTCGGGCGTGGCGAAGATGCCATCTGCATACAGGCGCGACTTGCCGTTCTGTTCGCCTTCGCGCAGCGGCCACTGCTTGGGGCCTGCGTTTTCGAGCATAGCGTAGCTGATGCCGGTGATGTCGAGGTCGCGGCCGCGCGTGGATTCGCGATGCTCGTTGAACACCGATTCAGGCGTGGTGTAGGGGAAGAGCTGCTGCGCCAACTCGGCCTTGCCCAGTGCCTTGCCCAGTCTGTGCGCGAAGTCCACCATGATCTGCCAGTCGGGCCGCGTTTCGCCCGGCGCGGGCACGGCCTGGCGTACCCGCGTGATGCGCCGCTCGGAGTTGGTGACCGTGCCTTCCTTCTCGCCCCAGCTGGCGGCGGGCAGGATCAGGTCGCCGAGGTCGGTGGTGTCGGTGTTGTTGTAGGCCTCCTGCACCACGACGAATTCGCAGGTATCGAAGGCCTCGACCACCTTGTTGATTTCCGGCATGGACTGGGCCGGGTTGGTGCAGGCAATCCACAGCGCCTTGATCCGGCCTTCGCCCACCGCCTTGAACAGTTCGACCGCGGAGAGGCCAGGCGTCGCCGGCACGTCGGGCAGGCCCCAGAGCCTGGCCACTTCGGCGCGATGTTCGGGGTTGGCGAGTTCGCGATGACCGGAGAGCAGGGTGGCCATGCCGCCGACCTCGCGCCCACCCATGGCATTGGGCTGGCCGGTCAGCGAAAAGGGCCCGTTGCCTTGCGTGCCGATCTTGCCGGTCGCAAGATGCAGGTGGATCAGTGCGGCGTTGTTGTGGGTGCCGTGCGCAGACTGGTTCAGGCCCTGGCACCACAGCGAGACAGTGCGCTTGCCTCTGGCGGCGAAGATGCGCGCGGCGGTGGTGATGTCCGCTGCCGGTACGCCGCAGACCGCGGCCATGGCTTCGGGCGAGTATTCGCGCACGATGGCCTTGAGTTCGGCGAAGCCCGTGGTGTGGGCGCGGATGTAGTCCTCATCGATCAGGTCTTCCCACAGCATCACGTGCAGCATCGCGTTGTAGAGCGCGATATCGCTGCCCGGCAGGAGCGGCAGGTAGAGGTCGGCCAGCTCGGCGGTGTCGGTGCGGCGCGGATCGGCGACGATGATCTTCATGTCCGGGTTCGCGGCCTTGGCGTCCTCGATGCGACGGAACACGATGGGGTGGGCGAAGGCGGTGTTGGAGCCGGTAATGAAGAGGCAGTCGGTGTCGAGATCCTCGTAGCAGGTCGGCGGCGCATCAGCCCCGAGCGTGGCCTTGTAGCCGGCCACGGCCGAGGACATGCACAGGCGCGAGTTGGTATCGACGTTGTTGGTGCCGATCAGGCCCTTGGCCAGCTTGTTGAAGACGTAGTAGTCCTCGGTCAGCAGCTGACCGCTGATGTAGAAGGCGACGGCATCGGGGCCGTGTTCCCGGATCACGCGGGCGAACTGGTCGGCGGCGTGGTTCAGCGCCGTATCCCATGAGGTGCGCTCGCGCGGCAGCCCGCGCCCGGTGCGCAGCTCCGGATAGAGGGCGCGCAGTGGCAGGGTTTCGGGCGCGGCGGTCAGGTGCAGGGTCGAGCCCTTGGTGCACAGGCGGCCGAAGTTGGCCGGATGGTCGGGGTCGCCGCGCACGCCGGTGATCTGCCCGGCTTCGTGTTCGATGATGACGCCGCAGCCGACGCCGCAGTAGCAACAGGTGGATTTGGTTTCAGCCATGATGTCTTTCGCTTGATAAGCGGACATTGCAAGCGCCATGCCACAAAAGATGTATTGCATTGGCAAGGTTTTTTCACCCGGGGCGACGCCGGCTGCACATTACTGGTGCGTGATGGCGGATTCGCTGCCTTGCTTTGGTGCGCTCGGACTGGGGCTGGTGCACCCGTGCCGGGCCCGGGTTGCCGCTGCGGGCCGCTATATAATCGGCAGCTATCGCAATTTCTTGCCAGAAAGGCCCGCGCCCGTGAGTTCCCGCCAGGAAAAGCAGTCCATGCCACAGGATCGTTTCGAGAAAGCCCTGGCACTGTTCGATGCCGCCAATGCGGCCGATCCCAATCTCGAGGAAGTCGACGGCCAGCGCCGCCCCAAGGAACTGCTCTATGCCGAGCGCATGAGCGAGATGTTGCAGCGCTTTGCCCCCGATGCCGGCGAGGCCGTGAAGCTGGCGGTGCGCGCCCAGCACATCCAGCGCTGGACCGTGCCGCGCAGCAGCTATCCGATGACCCCCGTTGGCTACAAGCAGTGGCGTACCGGGCTCTACAAGTTCCATGCGGATACGGCCGGCGCCCTGATGCGCGAGGCCGGCTATGACGAAGCCAGCATCGAGCAGGTGGCGCGTATTGTTGCCAAGAGGGGCATCAAGGTGAATGACGATGCCCAGCTGCTGGAGGACATTGCCGCGCTGGTCTTTCTCGAACACTACCTGACGGCTTTTGCCGCCCAGCATCCGGAGTATGACGAAGCAAAGTGGTGCGACATCATCCGCAAGACCTGGCAGAAGATGTCGGCCAAGGGGCGCGACTTCACTCTGCTGGGCCACATCAGCCTGCCGCCGGACCTGACGCCGCTGATCGTCAAGGCAATTACTTAACCACAGAGACACAGAGGCACAGAGAGAGGCAAAGGCAAAATCTCTGGTTTCCTCTGTGTCTCTGTGACTCTGTGGTGAAAGGTGTTAAACAATGAATATCGGTTTCATCGGCCTCGGCCTCATGGGTGCGCCCATGGCGCGTAATCTTGTCAAGGCGGGCCACACCCTGCATGTGTGGTCGCGGCGTCCGCAAACCCTGGCGGCTGTGGCGCGTTCGCCCGGTTATACCGTGCATGACTCGGCCGCCGCGGTGGCCGCGGCGAGCGAGGTCGTGTTTACGATGGTCGCGGACTCGCCCGATGTGCACCAGGTCATCCTCGGCGAGCAGGGCGTGGCCGAAGGCGGCAAGCCCGGACTCACGGTGATCGACATGAGCACCATCGCGCCGGAAACCGCGCGCGAGGTGGCGTCTGCCCTGTTCGAGCGCGGCATCGACTTTCTTGACGCGCCGGTCTCCGGCGGCGAGTCCGGCGCCATCAATGCCACGCTGACCATCATGGTCGGTGGCGAGGACGCCGTGTTCGCGCGCGTGAAGCCCCTGCTGGAGCTGCTCGGCCAGTCGGTCACCTTGATCGGCGGCAGCGGCGCCGGCCAGGTAGCCAAGGCCTGCAACCAGATCATCACCGGTGTCGGCGTCTGCGCCGTGGCCGAGGCGGTCAATTTCGCGCACAAGACTGGCGTCGATGCGAAGAGCATGCGCGAGGTGCTGCTGGGCGGCTTCGCCGCCAGCCGCATTCTCGAACTGCACGGCCAGCGCATGATAGAGCGCAACTTCGCGCCCGGCTTCAAGGCCTGGATGCACCAGAAGGACCTGCGCATCGTCATGGACGCCGCACACACCCAGCATCTTTCCCTGCCCACGGCAGCGGCGGCGCTGCAGCTCTACAACGGCATGGTCGGCAGCGGTCGCGGCGAGGAAGACACGACGGCGATGTTGAAGCTCTTCGAACAGATGAGCGGCATCGATTCGGAGGTTGTGCAATGAAGATAGGTTTCATCGGTCTCGGCGTCATGGGCAATCCCATGGCGCGGCATCTGATCAAGGGTGGGCACGAAGTGTCGGTGTGGGCGCGGCGTCAGGCCAGCGCGGACGAGGCCGTGGCTGCCGGTGCGGTGTTCCGCGCCACGCCCGCGGAGCTCGCGCAGCACTGCGAAGTCGTGTTCACCATCATCACCGCCAGCAGCGATGTCGAGCAGGTGGCGCTGGGCGACAATGGCCTGATCCACGGCTTCGCGCGCGGCAGCGTGCATGTGGACATGAGCACCATCGCCCCGACCATGGCGCGCAAGATTGCCGGCCATCTGGCCATACGCGGCATCGACTTCCTCGACGCGCCGGTTTCCGGCGGCGGCATGGGTGCGCAGAATGCGACGCTGGCCATCATGGCCGGCGGCAAGCCGGAAGTGTTCGCGCGCATCAAGCCCCTGTTCGAGCTGATGGGCAAGACCATCCTGCACGTCGGCCCCACCGGCGCCGGCCAGATCACCAAGGCCTGTAATCAAATGGTCATGGTGGCGGCGATTCAGGCGGTTGCCGAGGCGGCGCATTTGGCTGCAGCCAACAATGTGGACTTTTCACGGGTGGTGGGCGCGATGCAAAGCGGTTCGGCCGGCTCGCGTGTGCTAGATTTCTTCGGCGACAAGATGGCGCGCCGTGATTTCGCCGCCGGCATCGAGGCGCGCCTGCATCACAAGGACTACGCCCTGATCATGGAAGAGGCTGCGCGCGCCGGTGCGCCGCTGCCGATCTCGGCCCAGGTCTGGCAGCAATTGAACGGTTTGATGGCACTGGGTTGGGGTAAGGAAGATACCTCCAGCCTGCTGCGGGTTATGGAGCGTTACAACAAGTAGTGAACAAGCGGCCTGGCCGCGTCGCACGCACGTCGACGCAGCCGCCAGGGGAGGGCGTGTGTCGGATTCACCCACAGAGTTGCTGACCGGCTTCGGCGCGCCGCGCGTCGAGCGCCGTCGCGCCGTCTCGGAGAGCCTGCTTGAACTGCAGGCCATCCTCGACAATGCAACGGTCGGCATCCTGTTCACGCGCAACCGCATCCTGGTGCGCTGCAACGCCCTGTGCGCCGGGATGTTCCGCTATCCCCTGGCCGAATTCCTCGGCCTGCCGGGCCGCGCCATCTATCCCTCGGTCGAAGCCTACGAGCAGCTGGCCGAGGAAATCGGCCCCATTCTCGCCAGCGGCCACTCCTATCGCGGCGAGCTTGAAATGCGCCGCAAGGACGGCACCCTGTTCTGGTGCAAGGTGTCGGCCAAGGCCATCGATCCGAGCAGTCCCAACGAGGGCACGATCTGGATCATGGAGGACGTCAGCGACGAGCGCATGGTGCAGGATGCACTGCGCCAGTCCACGGCCGAGCTGGTCAGCATTTTCGAGTCCGCCCTGATCGGCATCGCTGTGGTCCGCTACGGCCATGTGTTCCGCTGCAACGTCCGTCTCGAGGAAATGCTCGGGCATGCACAGGATTCCCTGATCGGCGCTTCGGTGCGCAGCCTGTTCCCGAGCGATGCGGAGTTTGCCGAGGCGCGCCAGATATTCCGCACCGCGCTGCATACCGGCAGCACCTGCCGTCATGAACGCCAGTTGCGGCGCCAGAACGGCCAGGCCTTCTGGGCGCGCATCAGCGGACGCGCCTTCGATCCGCTCCAGGTCGAGGCCGGCTCGGTGTGGCTGGTCGAGGACATCACCGATCAGCGCATGGCCGCGGCGCGCGTGCAGCAGGCGCTGGACGAGCAGAACATGATCTTCGACAACGCCGCTGTCGGCATCATGTTCCTGCGCAACCGCGTGCTGCAGCGCTGCAACAGCAAGCTGGCCGAAATTTCCGGCTATGCCATGGACAACCTGATCGGCCAGTCCACGCGCATCTTCTATTTCAATGAGGACGAGTACCTCGCCCATATCCACATGTTCGGCGATGTGATCCGCAGCGGCGGCGTCTATGTCGGCGAGATCCGCGTGCGGCATGCCTCGGGCCGGCCGGTCTGGGTGCGTACCACCGGACGTCTGGTCGAGAGCAGCGATGCCGAGGATGCGGATATCGTCTGGATCGTCGAGGACATCACCGAGCGGCGCCAGGCCCAGGATGCACTCAAGCAGGCGCACGAGCTGCTCGAGCATCGCGTGGTCGAGCGCACTGCCGAGCTGGCCGAGGCCAACAGCCAGCTGCAGGAAGAGGTGTTTGAGCGCATCCGTGCCGAGCAGCGCATCTGGCATATCGCGCACCACGATGCGCTGACCGGCCTGCCCAACCGTACCCTGCTGCACGATCGTCTTGACCAGGTGCTGGTGCAGGCGGAGCGCAGTGGCCATCGCGTCGCGGTGATGTTCGTCGATCTCGATCGTTTCAAGAGCATCAACGACACGCTGGGCCATGATGTCGGCGACGAACTGCTCAAGTCGGTGGCGACGCGTCTGCAGTCGGTGGTGCGTGCCGCCGATACGGTATCGCGCCTGGGCGGCGACGAGTTCGTGATCGTGCTGTCGGGCGTATCTGCGCTGGAGGATGTGCAGCGTGTCGCCGAGAAGGTGGTGGATGTGCTGGCACCGGCGGTTTCCATCCAGGGCCACGCCCTGCGCGCCACGCCTTCCATCGGCATCAGCCTGTTTCCGGACGACGGCAGCGATGCCTACACCCTGATGAAGAGCGCGGATACGGCCATGTATCACGCCAAGGCCGAGGGGCGCAACAACTACCAGTTCTTCGCCGCGCGCATGAACGAAAAGGCCACGCGCTTCTTCAACCTCGAGCAGCGCCTGCGTGTCGCGCTCGACCAGGGGCAGTTCTCGCTGCACTACCAGCCGGTCATCGATCATCACACGCGCAGCGTCTGCGGTTTCGAGGCCCTGATCCGCTGGCATGATCCGGCCTGCGGCATGGTGTCGCCGGGCGAGTTCATCCCGGTGGCCGAGGAAACCGGGCTCATCATCCCCATCGGCGAGTGGGTGCTGACGGAGGCGATGCGCCAGAACCGCGAATGGCAGCAGGCCGGACTGCCCTTCCTGCCGATCGCCGTGAATCTCTCGCCGCGCCAGTTCCGCCATCGCGGCCTCGTCGACAGCGTGCGCAACGCCCTGCGCGACAGCGGCCAGCCGGCGCACCTGCTGGAAATCGAGATCACCGAGTCGGCCCTGATGCACGACACCGAGGAGGCGACCGAAAAGCTGCGCGAACTGGAGGCGATGGGAGTCAGGATCGCCATCGACGATTTCGGTACCGGCTATTCCAGCCTCTCGCATCTGCGCCGCTTTCCCGTACACAAGCTCAAGATCGACCAGAGCTTCGTGCGCGATCTCTGCTCCAGCCGCGATGACGAGTCCATCGTTGCCGCCATCCTCAGCCTTGCCCACAACCTCGGCCTGGAAAGCGTGGCCGAGGGCGTGGAGACCGAGGCCCAGCTGGAACTGCTGACGCGCTACCGCTGCACGCGCTTCCAGGGCTACCTCTTTTCCCGGCCCGTCCCGGCCACCGCGGTGCCCGCCCTGCTGCAGGCGGACAGCCCCGTGGCTGACGCCACGGCCTGAGTCCCTGCCCGGCGGGGGCGGCGTCTCGGGCATAATGCTCCCTTTTCAAGGAGCACACCCATGAGCGCGATTACCACGGCCAGCGGCCTGATCATCGAGGAACTGGTCGAAGGCAGCGGCGCGGCTGCCGCCGCCGGCCAGACCGTTTCCGTCCACTACACCGGCTGGCTGACCGACGGCACCAAGTTCGATTCGAGCAAGGACCGTGACGAGCCCTTCGAGTTTTCCCTCGGTCGCGGCATGGTGATTCGCGGCTGGGACGAGGGCGTGCAGGGCATGAAGATCGGCGGCAAGCGCAAGCTGACCATTCCGGCCGAGTTGGGCTATGGCGCACGCGGCGCCGGCGGCGTGATTCCGCCGAACGCCACCCTGGTATTCGAGGTCGAACTGCTCGCCCCCGAAGCGGAGCCGGTACTCGAAATCGAGGATCTGGTCGAGGGCGACGGCGCGGTTGCCGCGGCCGGCCACATGGTCTCCGTGCATTACACCGGCTGGCTGACCAACGGCACCAAGTTCGATTCGAGCAAGGATCGCAACCAGCCCTTCGAGTTTGCACTCGGGCGCGGCCAGGTTATCCGCGGCTGGGACGAGGGCGTGCAGGGCATGAAGATCGGCGGCAAGCGCAAGCTGACCATTCCGGCCAAGCTCGGCTATGGCGCGCGCGGTGCCGGTGGCGTGATTCCGCCGAACGCCACTCTGGTGTTCGAAGTCGAGCTGCTGGGGCTGAAATGAGCGGCCTGCCTGCCCGACCCTATCTGCGTCTCGCCGACGCCAAGGCCATGCTGGCCGCGGCCGAGGCGCATGCGCAGAAGAACCAGTGGGCCGTCGCCATCATCGTCACCGACGAGACCGGCACGCCGCTCGCGTCCCTGCGCCTTGACGGCTGTGCCCCGCTGGGCGGACAGATCGCCGCCGAGAAGGCGCGCGTCGCCGCCCTGTCGCGGCGCGAGTCCGGTTTCTACGAGACCATGATCAACCAGGGCCGCACGGCTTTCCTGTCGGCGCCCTTCAGCGGCCTGCTTGAGGGCGGCGTGCCGGTTATTGTCGATGGATACTGCATCGGCGCGATCGGCGTCTCCGGCGTTAAGTCGGAACAGGATGCCGAGGTCGCGCGCGCGGGCCTTGCCGCACTCGCTGCCTGACCCGCTCGCACGCAAAAAAAGCCAGCCCCGAACGGCTGGCTTTTTTTCGCCTCAATGCGGCATGCGCGCCGCCTGCAGGAAGTGGCTGAGATTGAGGAAGCAGAGCTCGAACAGGCGTTCGAAGGCGGCGCCGATGTAGGGCATGCTCAGGGAAAGAATCACGAAGCCCGATACCAGGGTGACCACGAAGCCGACTGCGAAGAGGTTCAGGGTGGGCGCCACTCGCGTCAGGATGCCGAGGCCGATATTCGTGATCAGCAGGGCGGCGATGATGGGCATGGCCATCATCAGCCCCAGCGAGAACAGGATGGTGCCGGATGCCACCACGGTACGCAGGCTGTCGGCAGCAAAGGGCCGGGTGCTGATCGGCAGCAGTTCGTAGCTTTCCGCCAGCAGCGAGATGATGAGCAGATGGCCGTTGCTGGCGAGGAAGACCAGCATGGCGATCAGGGTCAGGAAGTTGGTGATGACCGGCGTCTGTCCGGCGGTCTGCGGATCGTAGAGGATGGCAAAGGAGAGGCCCATCTGCATGCCGGCCAGTTCACCGGCGACGTCGATGGCGGCGAAGACTACGCGTATGCTGAAGCCGATCAGCGAGCCGATCAGCATTTCCTGCATCAGCACGAAGAAGGCCTGCCAGGAGTCGGCAGGCATTTGCGGAACGGGCGGCAGCACCGGCGCCAGCGCCAGCGCGATGGCCAGGCCGCAGACCAGGCGTGCGCGCGCATTCAGGGCGACATTGTTGAAGATGGGCGCGGTCGCGACCACGGCCAGGATGCGCGCCATGGGAAATACGTAGGCCAGTATCCAGGCATCGAGCTGGGCCGAGCTGACGGTGATGATGGGGTCCATGCTGCGACGCCGTTTGGGGCCCTAACCGATCAGGCCGGGGATTGCCTCGAAGAGTCTGCGCATGTAGTCCGTCATCACCGTGATCATCCACGGCCCGGCGAGGAGCAGGACGAGGAAGATGATCACCACCTTGGGCACGAAGGACAGGGTCGCTTCATTGATCGAGGTGGCGGCCTGGAAGATGCTGACCAGCAGGCCGGTGGCGAGTGCCGCGATGAACAGCGGGGCCGAGATAAGCAGGGTGATCTCCAGCGCGTAGCGGCCGATTTCGATGACGGTGGATGGGGTCATGGTTTTCTCCTCGATCCGCGCTTAGCCGAAGCTCAGCACGAGTGA
>JAIEOJ010000230.1 GCA_019750575.1 Rhodocyclaceae bacterium
GGCGCGGGGCTCCACGGGGTGCCATAGGGCCGCGGTACGAACTGCTTCAGGCAGCGCTCGGCATCCTCGCGGGTGTATAGCGGCAGCGCCGGCTTGTGCTTGGAGTAGCCGCGCCGGTTGGCGTACTCGGCCTCCTCCTCCTGTAGGTGGCCGCTGTCGGGTAGCAGGATGCGACAGAGTTCGTGGGTCGCTTCCGTGCAGTAGACCTTGCCTTTGAAACCCTGTCGCACAAGCAGCGGAACGTAGCCGCTGTGGTCGATGTGGGCATGCGTCAGCACGATCGCGTCGATGCTGGTGGCCGGCACGGGCATTGGTGCCCAGTTGCGCTGGCGCAGCTGTTTGTAGCCCTGGAACAGGCCACAATCGACAAGCAGCGTCGCGCCTTCGTGGCGCAGCAGGTACTTCGAGCCCGTGACGGTGCCAGTGGCACCGAGGAATTGCAGTTGCATGGTGGTGTCCTTGTTTTGACGTTCAGAGCGTGATTGGCGTATCCGGCAGTTCGTTGAGGTCGCCGGGTCGAAGGGGGAAATGGCGCGTCACCAGTTGCGTGACGGCTTCGATACCTTGGACGGCGCCGCGGCCGTAGTCGCCGGTGCCAAAGTGCGTTTCTATGCCGCGGCAGATCGCAGACCAGGCCTCGGCGCCGGCCTTGGCATGGATGCCTCGGTCAGCGACGATCTCGACACGCCGGTCCGCCAGCAGCACGTAGACCAGCACGCCGGTGTTGTGTTCGGTGTCCCAAACGTGCAGTCGCGCGAAGTGCTCGATGGCGCGTTCGCGCGCCGTCTGGCCACGCAGTAGCGGCAGGCCGTCGAGTGCGCCTTCGACGACAAACCGGATCTCTCCTGCATGGGTGGCCTCGCTCGCCGCGATTGCCTGCTCGATCGAGCGCAATGCGGATGCGGGGAAGGCGCGGCGCACGCGCGCCGAGGTTGTTGCGAGGTGGCGTACGAGTCTTGCGAGATCCATGGTCACCACCTGCCGGAGGCACCGCCTCCACCAAAACCGCCGCCGCCGCCGCCGAACCCGCCGCCTCTTCCGAACCCCCCGCCCCCGCGCCCGCCGTGCCCATGCATGCCGCCATGGCCGCCCATGCCGATGCCCAGCAGCGTGACGAAGAAGCCGGTCAGCCCAGCGGTGGCTGCGATGGCCAGGGTGCCGAGGGCGAACCAGGCGACGATGCCCAGCACACCGCCAACCGCCAAGGCGCCGGGCACTCGACCCAGCACCTGCCGCAACACGCCGCCGAGCACCAGCGCGGCGATGAACAGAACGGGCCAGCTTTGTCCGAGGCTATTGTCGGCGGCTGCCGAGCCGCGCCGGGTCGGCGGCGGCAGGGCCTCGCCATCGAGGACGCGCATGATCTGTTCGAGCCCCACCGTGAGGCCACCAATGAAATCGCCCTGCCGGAACCGGGGCGTGATGAGCTCCGCAATGACCCGCGCCGCCGTAGCGTCGTTGAGTGCGCCTTCGATCCCATAGCCGACCTCTATCCGTACGGCGCGATCGTCCTTCGCAACGAGCAGCAGCGCGCCGTCGTCGACCTTGCGGCGGCCCAGCTTCCACTGCTCGACCACGCGCTGCGCGAAGGGTTCGATCGCCTCCGGCCGCGTTGTCGGAATGATCAGCACCGCGATCTGCGTGCCTTTACGTTCCTCGAACGCGCGTAGCGATTGCTCGATCGCCGCGCTCTGCTGTGCCGTCAGCGTGCCGGTCAGGTCGGTCACCCGACCTTGCAGAGGCGGCACCGGGACCAGATCCTGGGCTGCCGCGCCGAGCGCCGCCGCACACGTGAGCAAGAGGACGGCGAGTCGGCGCACGAAGCGCCCGACCGGGATAGGGGTCGTTGTCACTTCTTGGCACCCGAGGCGCCGATGCCTCCGAGGTCGACCTTCGGCGGCACCGCGAGAGCCGCCTCATCGGTGACGCTGAAATTGGCCTTGATGCCGTAGCCGAATACCATCGCCGTCAGGTTGCTCGGGAAGGTGCGAACCGCGACGTTGTAGTCCTGCACGGCCTTCACATAACGGCCGCGCGCCACGGCGATGCGGTTCTCGGTGCCTTCAAGCTGCGCGCGAAGGTCCTGGAATCCCTGACTGGCCTTTAGGTTGGGGTAGTTCTCGCTGACCACGAGAAGGCGCGACAGCGCGCTCGACAACTCGCCCTGGGCGGCCTGAAATTTTTTGAACGCTTCGGGGCTGTTGACCAGTTCCGGCGTGGCCTGGATCGAGGTGGCCTTGGCACGCGCCTCGACCACCTTGGTCAGTGTCTCTTGCTCGAAGTTGGCCTCGCCCTTGACGGTGGCAACAATGTTCGGGATCAGGTCGGTGCGGCGCTGGTACTGGTTCAGCACCTCTGACCAGCTGGCCTTGATTTGCTCGTCGGTGGTCTGGAAGGTGTTGTAGCCGCAGCCGGATAGCGCGAGCGTCAACGCGGCGAGCAGAGTAGTGAGGAAGTAGCGCATAGTCAGAGCTCCTGTGGGTGTCGTGTGGAAAGCGAGTCGGAGGGAAAGCGTGCCAATCATGGTGGAGTGGCATCGGTCGACCACCAGGTGGGCCGAACGATCAGAGTTCCCAGCGTGGCCAGCAGCGGTAGCGCAAGCCACGCGAAGCTGAGCTGGGCCACCGCACCGAAGAGCCAGCCGGTTGCGGCCGAGCCGAGCGTCTGGCCGAAACCCGCTGCCGCGGCCAGCCCGCCCATCGTTGTGCCGAGGCGTCGCCGGGAGGCTCCCGCCGCGAGGTAGGAGATTGTCGGCAGCACGAGCCCCGTGCCCGCAGCGGTGAAGCTGACACCAACGTACATCCAGGCATCGCTGCGATGTTGCGCCAACACTGCCAACCCGGCGATCGCCAATACGAGCCCGGCTGCCATCACGCCGCGGCCGGCAGCACGCTCGAGCAGCCCGGTGAAGAACAACAGCGCGTTGACGCCGAGCATCACGAGGCTGCACTCGGCAAACATCAGCGAGATCTCGCGCGACGACAGCGTTGGGTGCTGCTGACCCTGTAGAACGATGCCGAGTTCGAAGCCGGCCAGCACAAACATGACCGCGCCGTTCAGTCCCCACAGCGCGATGGCGCGCCTCCGATCAGCAGACGCAGGCTGCACGCCGTCCTCGAGGGCGACTGGCACACTGCGCGGCAGTGTGGCTGCCAGTCCCAGCATCATCAGCGCACCCAGTGCCGCCGACGTCACGATCATGAGATTCGTCGGATCGAAAGTGCCGGCATCGACGCTGGCGAACGCGACGGACATCTGCGCTGCGGCGGCGTTGAGTCCCGGTCCGAACAGGAAGCCCAGCAACGACATCGCGCTGAGCCACGCGAATCGGCGGGCTCGCTGGCCCTGCGGCGTATGTTCTGCGACGAGTGCAGGCACCACGGGCACGACGGCCGCCACGAAGAAGCCAGTTGCCCCGCGCAACGCGTAGATGCCGGTGAGCCCGATCCAGTCGGGCCGCAACAAGGGTAGCAGACTGGCGACATAGCCGACCAGACCGATTACCAGGATGCGTCCCCGGCCCCAGTGATCGGAAACCAAGCCCCACAGCGGCGCACCGACGAGTACTCCGGCGGCGTACAGGCCACTGAGCAAGCCGACATGGCGCGCGACCTCGGCCTGGCCATCTGCCACCATCAGCGGTGCTATCCAGGCCGGCAAAAGGGGCATCAGCGCGCCATAGCCTGCGGAGACGACGAAGACGGCGGCCGCCAGCCACGCTAGTTGCCACCCTCCCAGCCCTTGCGCTGTCGGCGAGTGTTGCCGTTCTCTTCGGTGGGGGGACGTCATCGATGCGACCTCGGGTAGGGCTCAGGCCACCGCGCCCTGCGCGAGTGGTGACGCAGCCGCTGGCTGAGGACGGCGGATGCCGGCGAGCTTGGTGCGCTTGAGCATCAGCGCGTTGATCGCGACGATAGCCGAGCTGCCCGACATTGACAGCGCGGCCACCTCAGGTGACAGCGTGAATGGATAGAACACGCCAGCCGCGAGCGGGAAGGCGATCACGTTGTAGCCGACCGCCCACCACAGGTTCTGGTGCATCTTGCGCAGTGTCGCGCGCGACAACTCGATCGCGCCGACGACGTCGTACGGGTCGCTCTTCATCAGCACCACTTGCGCGCTTTCCATGGCCACGTCGGTGCCCGCGCCGATGGCGAAGCCGACATCGGCCTGCGTGAGGGCTGGAGCGTCGTTGATGCCGTCGCCAACCATGGCGACCTTGTGACCCTGGGCCTGCAGTTCCTTGATCTTCGAGGCCTTCTGTCCTGGAAGTACGTCGGCAAGCACGATGTCGATGCCGAGCTCCTTGCCGATGCGCTCGGCGGTGGCCTGGTTGTCGCCGGTGATCATGGCAACCTTGACGCCGCGCTCCTGAAGCTTGGCGATCGTTGCCTTGGAAGTCGGGCGCACGGCGTCGGCAATCGCGATCAGACCGATCAGGCGGCCGCCACGCGCCACGTGGACGACCGTGCGGCCGCCGCCCTGCAGCCGTGCTGCCTCAGCCGCCAGTTCCGCGAGGCTGACCCGCTCGGCTTCCATCAGTTTGCGGTTGCCGAGCAGCACGACGTCGTCGCCGATCGTCGCGCGTGCACCCTGGCCATCGATGTTGGTGAAAGCGGTTGCCATCTCCGGCGTGTCGGGGCCGGCTTTCTTGAGCACTGCCAGCGCGAGCGGGTGCTCGGAGAACTTCTCCACCGCGGCCGCTGTGGATAGCAGTTGCGCCTCCGTCGTACCGGGTGCCAGCACCATCTCGACAACGTCTGGTTGGCCCAGCGTCAGGGTACCAGTCTTGTCGAAGACGACCACCGTCAGCTTGGTCGCGTTCTCCAGCGCTGCGGCGTTCTTAAAAAGGATGCCGTTCATCGCGCCCAATCCGGTGCCGACCATGATCGCCATCGGCGTCGCCAGCCCGAGCGCGTCGGGGCAAGCGATGACGAAGACGGTGATGGTGAGCGTGAGGGCGAACAGCAACGGCTGACCAAGGACCCAGAACCACACCGCGAAGGTCGCCAAGCCGACGACGATGGCGATGAGAACCAACCACTGCGATGCCTGGTCGGCGAGCAATTGGCCTGGCGCCTTCGAGTTTTGCGCCTCCTGGACCAGCTTGACGATCTGCGCGAGCGCAGTGTCGGCGCCGACCTTGGTGGCCTGGTAGCGGAAGCTGCCGCTCTTGTTGATGGTTGCGCCGATCACCGCGTTGCCGACCACCTTCTTGACCGGCATCGACTCACCGGTGAGCATCGATTCATCAACTTGCGATGCGCCTTCGGTGATCTTGCCGTCCACTGGGATTTTGTCGCCCGGCTTGATGACCACTGTCTCGCCGACCAGCACCTCGGAAGTTGGGACCTTGGTCTCGACGCCATTGCGCAGCACCGTCGCCATCGGCGGAGCCAGGTCCATAAGCGCACGGATTGCGTCGGAAGCGCCGGCGCGCGCGCGCATCTCCAGCCAGTGGCCGAGCAGGATGAATACCAGTAGCACGGAGGCCGCCTCGTAGAACACCTCACCCTCGTAGAAGAAGGTGGCGCCGAGGCTGAAAACGTAACCCGTGCCGACGGACAGAACGACCAGCGTGGCCATGTTGGCCACCTTGTTCCGGGCCGCGCGCCAGCCGGCGACGAAGAACGGCCAGCCGGGATAGGCGATGGCGCCGGTCGCGACAATGAACAGAAAGAGATTGCGATCCATCCCGAACGGCGTGGTGAAGTCACCGAACATCTTGCCCATCGGCGAGTAGAGAAACACTGGGATCGCAAACAGCAGGGCGACCAGGAAGCGGTTGCGCATGTCGTTCGCCATGTCCTGCATCGACATGCCGGGGGCATGGCCCATGTCGTGCATCATGTCGCTCATCTGGTGGGCAGCTCCTTCGCCGTGGCCAGCGTGCGACGAATGTCCCGCATGCGCTGCAAGGGGTGAGGCCTTCGTCGCAACTGGGGCCGAGGCGGGGCCCGTCATGGCGACATGCGCATCGTGATCATGGGCGCCGTGGGCAGCATGGGCTTCGTGCGCCGCGTGCCTGGCATGGGCCCCGGTATGCCCCTCGGGTGGGCAGACGTGCGTGGGTAGCATCTCGCCGCGGCAGTGGTAGCCGCACTCGATGATGCGCCGTCGGATGTCTTCCAGCGAGGTCTTCGCTTCGTCGAAGTGGACGGTGGCGCTCCCAGCGACGTAGTTCACATCGACATGGTGAACGCCTGGAAGCGCCTCGATCTGGCGCTGCACGCCGGCGGCGCTCAGGCTCGAGACCAATTCGCCGACTTCAACGGTGCTTGTCTTCATGTGGAGGATCCTTTGGATGGGATGTCAGCGGGCCAGGCGGTCGGCCTCGGGGAAATCGGGAGAAAACTCAAACACGATGTCGGAGTCAGGGCGCACGAGCCGGTCCTTCCGGCCGTCGCCGTGTGCGTTCGCGCCAGTATGGCGTCGCGTGCGGCGGAGTATGCATTCCAGTACTTGACCGCCGACGCGTCGAACATCTCGGGCGTGCAGCGCAGCACGAACACTTGCTTGCCGCGCCACTCTACCGTCCACAGTTCGCTGGGGCGCAGGCTGCCCACGTCGACCTCGATAGGTGCGCCCATTGCACGAGCTTTCTCGCTTGGTGCGAGCGAGACCGCGAATGGCATCTCGGTGGCGACCAATCCCGTGCCGCAGGAGACCGGTGCTCCGCCGAGCCAGAGCCGGCGGCCCTCATCTTCGCGTAAGTCGTCGGGGAAAACGGGGGGCATCACGACAGGTTCCTGGTAAGAAGTACTGCGTTGTGGATCACAGTACGACTCCGTTTGTCTTTCGTACGCGCAGCCGCTGGCCTCAGGCATCCGAGGCACGGCTACCCGGTGCGGGAACGAAGCGCGGCGTGCGCGCGGCGTAGGCGTCGAACTCGGCGCCGAAACGCTCGCGCATCTCGCGTTCCTCCGTGACGGCAAGCCGGCCGTACATCGCGACGAGGACCGGGAACATCACCAGAGTCAGCAGCGTGGGCCACTGGAGCAAGAAGCCCAGCAAGATCATCACGAAGGCGACGTACTGCGGGTGGCGGATGCGGGCGTAAGGGCCGGTCGTCGCCAGCCGGTTAGCGCGCTGGGCGTGGTACAGCACGTTCCAGGCCGCGGACAGCAGGTAGAAGCCGAGCCCCAGGAAGACGTAGCTCGCGATGTGCAGCACCCCGAAGTGCGGATCGCCCTTCTCGCCGAGCAGCGTCGACCAGAGGTGCCCGGTGTTGTGCGACATCAGGTCCAGGCTGGGGTACTTCGTCTGAAGCCAGCCCGACATGAGGTAGATCGTCAGCGGGAAGCCGTACATCTCGACGAACAGCGCGATGACGAAGGCCGCGAAGGCCCCGAAGGTGCGCCAGTCGCGTCCGGTCTGCGGCTTGAAGAAGCTGAACGCGAACATCAGGAAGATGGCTGAGTTGAGGATGACGAGCATCCACAGCCCGTAGCCCGGTTGGTCGTGATTCATCTACATTTCTCCTCAGTGGTGGCGGTGCGCCGACGTGGAGTTCCTGTCGGGCTTCTTCGTGTCGGCAGTGCGATCAGCCGATGGGCCCTTACCGTCATCTGCGCTGCCGTGACCGTGGCCGCGGTGCATGAAGGTGTGCAAGAGCGGCGAGGCCGCTAACAGCAGGTAGGGCAATGCACCCAATGTGTGGGCACGGTGTTCTGTGAGTAGGAAGAAAAGGGCAATCGCAGCAAAGATAAGCAGTCCGATGCCGTAGCGACTGCGCCAGAAGGTGCGCGCGGGGTGGTGCGGCTCGTGCGTGTCATGGTTCATGAAAGGACTCCTGTGCGTTTCATAATTCCGAGCGGTGAATCAAAGGGTTCGACTAAGGCTTCGAATTGATACGACATTCACTTGCCGGTCGCGGACGCTGGAATGGGCATGCAGTCCATCATTGCATGCATTAATGCATCCCATCCTGTATTAGGGAAGGCCTACTTAATCTAATCGCTTCGAAATCTACCGATAAGCGTAGCAGTTCTAGCGCTGTTTATTCCTGACCTATCGATTACATTTATGTAATGTTCAGACAGATCCTGCGGGTAGATAGGAGGCCTTCTGATCGTTGCGGCATCCAAGTGGGTATCCGCACCGAAAATGCCCTGCTGTCCGCCTACATCTATGTGGACATCCGGGATCGGGACATTGGTGGCTATGTGGCCGATGCCAAGAAGGCGGTGGCCGAACGGGTCAAATTCCCGCCGGGATATTACGCGACCTGGAGCGGCCAGTTTGAGTCCATGGAGCGGGCCATCCAGAAAATGAAGGTGGTCATCCCCGTGACGCTGGCTCTGATTTTCCTATTGCTGTACCTGAACTTCAGGCGTCTGACGGAAACCCTGATCGTGATGCTCTCCGTTCCGTTTGCCCTGGTCGGCGGGATCTGGTTGATGTGGCTACTAGGCTACAACCTGTCGGTGGCCGTGGCCGTGGGCTTCATCGCTCTGGCTGGGGTAGCAGCGGAGACCGGGGTGGTCATGCTGATTTACCTGGATCACGCCTGGGAAGAGGTAAAGGTCCGGCGCCAGGCGGAGGGGAAGACCCCGGGTGCGGCCGACCTCTATGCCGCGGTGATGGATGGTGCCGTTGAACGGGTACGGCCCAAGATGATGACCGTGGTGGCCATCATGGCGGGTCTTTTGCCCATCATGTGGGGCAGCGGCACCGGCTCCGAGGTCATGAGCCGTATTGCCGCGCCCATGGTCGGAGGCATGATTTCCTCGACCATCCTCACGCTGGCCGTCATCCCTGCCATCTATGCACTGGTAAAGCAGTGGCAACTACGCCCCGAAATGGGTGGTCCATTACCGCTGCGGGTGAAGCCGAACGGAGCCGGCGGGGGATGATCAAACCCCAGCAATAGCACTTGACATTGACACGATGGGAAGGTTTATCTTGGTGCCTGCGTCAATAGAGGCGCTTAACTGGAGAAGCTTATGAGCTCGATTGAACTGTCAGTAGAAGGTATGACCTGCGGCTCTTGTGCCAACGCCGTGCGCAAAGCGTTGGCTCGGGTTCCTGGCGTCGGTCAAGTTGACGTGGATCTTGCACGAGGGCGGGCGACGGTCACATCTCTGGATGATGGGAGCCACCTGCAGGATATGCTGGATGCGGTGGCGGATGCTGGCTACAAGGGGAAACCGGTTTCAGGTTCGCCGGTTTCCATAGGTGAGAATTCGTCGAGCCCCAGCGTCAAAACCCCGCAACGTCAAGGTGGTTGCTGCTGCGGCCGTTGACTGAACTGCCGCTGCGCCAAGATTGTTTCAGGACAGAAGGGAAGTTGACGCCATGGATGAACATGCCCATCACGAACACCACCATCATGAAGGGGCGAAGCCAGCCTCGGCATCGCCGGCGCAGACAGCAGGTTTGAAAGATCCGGTCTGCGGCATGGCCGTCACCGCGCAGTCAGAACACCATCTCAGCCACCAGGGGCAGAACTACTATTTCTGCAGTGCGAAATGCCAGGGCAAGTTCGTTGCTGACCCAGGGCGCTACGCAAGCCCGGCAGCCGCCGCCCCGGTGTCAGCGCCGGCGCCCAGTGGGACGATCTACACCTGTCCCATGCATCCGGAGATCCGGCAGGACCATCCGGGCTCATGCCCCAAGTGCGGCATGACCCTCGAGCCTTTGCTGCCGGAACTGGAAGAGGAGGACAACCCGGAGTTGAAAGATTTTCAGCGACGCTTCTGGTGGACGCTCCCGCTGACCGTGGTGGTGACGGTGTTGGCCATGTTCGGCCACCAGCTCAACTGGTTTGACATGGCACGCCAGAGCTGGATCGAACTGGTCCTCTCCCTGCCGATCGTGCTGTGGGCCGGTTGGCCGTTTTTTGCGCGCGGCTGGCAGTCGGTGCTCAACCGCAGTCCCAATATGTGGACTTTGATCGGTCTGGGCACCGGGGCCGCCTTTCTATACAGCCTGGTAGCCACCATCGCGCCTGAAGTGTTCCCGGCTTCCTTCGTCGCCATGGGCCGTGTGGCCGTCTATTACGAGGCCACCGCGGTCATCATCTCGCTCACGCTGTTGGGGCAGGTGCTCGAATTGAAAGCCAGGTCCCAGACCTCAGCTGCCATCAAGTCGCTGCTGGGTTTGGCGCCCAAGACTGCGCGGCGCATCCGTGCCGATGGTTCGGAAGAGGACGTTCCTTTGACCCACGTGCATGTGGGCGACCGGCTGCGCATCAGGCCCGGAGAAAAGGTGCCGGTGGACGGCGTGGTGGAGGAAGGGAGCAGCGCGGTTGACGAATCGATGCTCACCGGAGAGCCGGTGCCCGTTACTAAGCGGGTCGGCGACAAGGTGATCGGTGCCACCATGAATACCAACGGCGCCCTGGTCATGCGCTCGGAAAAAGTCGGTTCTTCGACCATGTTGGCGCAGATTGTTCAGATGGTGGCGCAGGCCCAGCGCTCCAAGGCACCGATGCAGCGCATGGCCGACATCGTGGCCGGGTATTTCGTACTCATGGTCGTTGCCATTGCGTTGCTGACCTTTTTTGTCTGGGGGTTCTTCGGGCCTCAGCCCAGCTGGGTCTATGCGCTGATCAATTCGGTTGCCGTTCTGATCATTGCCTGTCCCTGTGCACTCGGACTGGCAACACCCATGTCCATCATGGTCGCGACTGGCAAAGGCGCTACCCGTGGCGTGCTGTTCCGCGACGCAGCGGCCATCGAGCACATGCGCCGGATCGACACGCTGATCATCGACAAGACCGGCACCCTGACGGAAGGCCGGCCGGCCTTCGACCGCGCGGTTGCGGCGCCCGGTTTCGAGGCGGACGAAGTGTTGAGGCTGGCGGCCAGCCTGGACCAGGGCAGCGAGCATCCCTTGGCCGACGCCATCGTGCGCGCCGCCCGCGAGCGGGGTCTTACCCTGGACAAGCCGGAGCAGTTCGAATCCGGATCCGGCATCGGCGTGCGCGGACTCGTTGGTGGACGGCAGCTGGCGCTTGGGAATACAACCCTGATGCAGCAATTGGACGTTTCGGTCGAGTCCCTGGTTCCCCAGGCTGAAGCGCTTCGGGCAGAGGGAGCAAGCGTCATGCATCTGGCGGTTGACGGCCGACTGGCCGGTCTGCTGGCTGTCTCCGATCCCATCAAGGCCAGCACGCCCGAGGCACTGGCGACCCTGAAGGCCGCCGGCATGCGCATCGTGATGGCCACCGGCGATGGCCTGACGACGGCCAAGGCGGTCGGCGCCCGCCTGGGGATAGACGAGGTGCATGGTGAAGTCAAGCCGGCTGACAAGCTCATCCTCGTGGAAAAGCTGCAACGTGAGGGCCGAGTCGTCGCCATGGCGGGCGATGGTATCAACGACGCGCCAGCACTGGCGAAAGCGGATGTCGGTGTCGCCATGGGTACCGGTACCGACGTGGCGATGAACAGCGCGCAGATCACGCTGGTCAAGGGCGATCTGCGCGGGATCGCGGTGGCACGTACCTTGTCGGAAGACACCGTGCGCAACATGAAGCAGAACCTCATGTTTGCCTTCTTGTACAACGCACTGGGCATTCCGGTGGCCGCCGGCGTCTTGTATCCAGTGACCGGATGGCTGCTTTCCCCCCTGATTGCCGCACTGGCCATGAGCTTCAGCTCGGCGTCGGTGATCGGTAATGCCTTGCGTCTACGGCGATGAGCCAACAGCGACAGAGACATGCTGAGGCTGAGGCGCTGATTCCTGCAGCGCCTCAGCAGATCTTTGCCAGGCTGGACGACCAACGCCGGCTCGCGGCGCACATGACCAAGGCGTCATGGATGACCCTGGGCTCGAAATTCAATTTCGAGCTGGATGAGTTTCAGGGGCGTCATATCGGCTCGGTCATTCGAATGAACGGACGTATCGCTGGCATCGAACTCGGGCTGGACGAGATCGTGGATGAATATGAGCCGCCTGTGCGCAAGGCATGGGCTACGCTTGGCGAACCGCGCCTGCTGGTCATCGGATCCTATCGCATGGGCTTTAACCTGGCAGCAGAAGGTACAGGCGCGCGCTTGCAAGTCTGGATTGATTACCAACTGCCCAGTCGGGCGGCCCTGAGATGGATGGGATGGCTTCTGGGCTCCGCCTACGCAGGGTGGTGCGTGCGAAGAATGGTTGAAGACGCAAGACGAGGTTTTTAAGATGGACGCTTTTTATCATCGCTTTTCAGAGCTGTTTTCCCAGCTTGGGCTCTCGCGTGAGCCAGCCGATATACGTGATTTCATCAAACGGCATTCGCCATTGCCTGCAGAGAGGCGGTTGGAGGAAGCAGCGTTCTGGAGCGCCGCCCAAGCGGCTCTTCTCCGCGAGAAACTGATGGAGGACGCGGACTGGGCGGAAGTCGTTGATCAATTAAATGCCGCGCTCCGCCTAGCAAATGCGAGCGCTATCGAACCTACTGTCAGGGTTGTCTGCCTATGCGCGTCGTGGTGTGGTGTCTGTCGGGATTTCGTGTCTCAGTACCAGGAAACGATGCGGGCCACTCCAGGTGTTGTTTTTGACTGGTACGACATTGAAGACGACGTTGAGCGGCTTGGTGATGTCGACGTCGAAAGTTTTCCATGCATTTTGATTGGGGTTCAAGGAGAACCGGTTTTCTTCGGTCCGATTACGCCAAACCGAGGTAGCTTGGAGTTGCTGATACAGCGCGCACCGAATATGGCACCGCTGCCGCAAAGCCAAGTGGATCGAGATCGACTCGAGACAATCTTGCGTATCAAATGAGTAAGTCAAAGAATCGATCCAGCAAGGCCGGTAATCCCCCCAATTGTGTAGTTCTGCTTCAGATTGCGCCGCTGTTGCCGCTATTTTGTTGCCTCGATTCCTAGCCCTTCGGTCATTGAGTGTCGGTTCAAGGCTGGTTGCAGACGGATGAATCTGCTGGCCGAACGACCACATTCGTTGAAACCGGTCATTCATCGGTCACCTGCGTGGCCATCGATTTCGCGTAGTCGCGCTCCCACACACGCACATAGCGAGATGATTCTTCCGGGGCGCCCCGCATGCTCTGGCTGAGTCTTGTGACTGGGCTACCTTTTACGCTTGCTACTCCCCGGCCAAGGAAGCTCTCCGGTCAATTCCTGCAGCCCGTCATCTTCTGCTACTACACGTCCATAGCGATCAACTTCGATCTTCGGGGCGTCCTCTGGATCGAACCAAAGGAGCGACAAGGTGGTGTCTGAAGAAGCGTGATGCCGACTGAGTTCGTTTAACTCGAGTCCCGACTGCCAGTTCTCAAGCCACACATCTTGTGCGACGTATCCTTCTCTGTAGTCTGAGGAACCGCTTGCGCGAAGTTGGGCCGCTATTGATTCAGTAGGGATTGGTGACTTGAACGTAATCTTCGCGCCCATGGCGCGAAGTGGGGTCGAGAACGCGGCGTACTTCACCCAGCCGCTTTCCATAGTCACGAATACGCAAGGTGAATCTGCAAGGCGAGCAAAACGCGAAGCGGTCGCCGGGAAGGATGGGCTTCCCCCGGTTTCCCGGACACATTCAATGACATGATGTGTTCAGGAGATATCAATGACGAGGACAAGAAGGAGCTTCACGGACGAATTCAAACGTGAAGCGGTAAAGCTGGTCAAGCAACCGGGTGCTATGGTTACCCACATCGCCCGGGACCTGGGAGTCGAGGCCAGCGTGCTCAGACGCTGGGTCAACCAGGAACGTGAAGGCGTTCTGGACATGCGGCCGAACCGGCCCATCCGCAGCGAAGCAGCCACGGAGGTCGAACGACTCCAGCGCGAACTGCGTCGCGTCACGATGGAGCGTGACATCCTAAAAAAAGCGCTCGGCTACTTTGCCAAGGACCCGCAGTGAAGTACGCCTTCATCGCCAGGCACCGTAGCGTCTGGCCGACCCGCATGATGTGCCGGGTCATGGCGGTGTCCCATAGCGGGTTCTACGAATGGCTTGGCAGCGCTGCCAGCCAGCGCAGCCAGGACGACGCGCGGCTGACTCGGCTCATCCGTGAGAGCTTCGAGCTCAGTGACCGAACCTACGGCAGTCCACGTGTCTGGCACGATTTGCGCGCCATGGGCGAGAACTGCGGGCTTAACCGGGTTGCCCGGCTGATGAGCCAGGCCAAGCTGCAAGCGCGTCGCAAGCGCCGCCGACTGCCCTCGGACAACGTCAGCCGGCTGGAGAGCCACATTGCCCCGAACCACCTGCAGCGCGACTTCCAGGCCGAGGGCCCGAACCAGAAGTGGACATCGGACTTCACCTACATCTGGACGGCTGAAGGCTGGCTGTATGCAGCAGCGGTCATGGACCTGTGCTCGCGCCGCATCGTGGGCTGGTCCATGAGCGACACCATGCAGGCCAAGATGGTCAGCGATGCCTTGCTCATGGCCTTGTGGCGGCGCGGAAAACCCAGCGCCTTGATGCATCACTCGGACCAGGGCAGCCAGTACACCAGCGACGAATTCCAGCAACTGCTCAAGGCCCAGGGCATTACCTGCAGCATGAGCCGGCGCGGGGAGTGCTGGGACAACGCGGCGATGGAGAGCTTCTTCTCTTCCTTGAAAACGGAGCGGACCAGTCGCAAGGTTTACCGGACCCGCGAAGAGGCACGCTCGGACGTGTTCGACTACATCGAGCGCTTCTACAACCCGGTGCGCAAGCACTCCAAGCTAG